>DATEPR010000505.1:0-9321 GCA_035273045.1 Pseudonocardiaceae bacterium
GTTCTGCGCGCCGTGCCGGCACGCCAGGGCGGTGCTGCGCCAGTTGGCCGGCAGCACCGACGGCCTGGCGCACGTCGAGCTGGACGTGACCGACCGGCCCGAGGTGGCGGCGTCACTCGGCGTGTTGCGCACGCCGACCACGGTCGCGTTCACCCACGACGGCACCGAACTGCTCAGGGTCGGCGGTGTGCCGAAGGGCGCCACCCTGGTGGACGCGCTGCGCCCGCACCTGCCCTGACTCCCCGCCGAACCGTTCCAGCTGGTGGACGGCGCTGCCTCAAGCTGGGCGAACGGGGTACGCTCGCCGCCGTGCACACGATGCTGACCAGGCGCCGCGCGGTGGACTACCGCCGCGTCGAGAGCAGCCTGTGTCGGCCGGCTCGCTGAACAGGACCCGACCGTTCCAGGGCGCGGCAGCGCCGAGATCCGTCGCGGATCACCCCAGCGATCGCCGTCAGCACCAGCCACGACCGTCACGGACAGTGCATACGACTGTCCCGGTCAGGAGGCAGCAGTGTCCACACAGACCAGTTCCGGTTCCGCACCCGCCACCGGCGTCGGCCGCCCGCAGGTCGACGTCCGCGGCCCCCGCTTCGGCGCGTGGGTGACCACCGTCGTCCTCGCCGTCGTCCTGGTCACCGGATGGTGGCCGCTGCTGGCCGCGCAGGCCGTCGTGTTCTGGGTCGGCGCCCTGGCCGGCCTGCGGTGGGCGCCGTACGGCCTGGTCTTCCGGCACCTCGTGGCGCCGCGGCTGGGCCCGGTCACCGAACGGGAGGACGCCACCCCGCCCCGCTTCGCGCAGGCCGTCGGCGGCGTGTTCGCGGTGGTCGGCGTGCTCGGCTTCGCGACCGGGGTGGCGCCGCTGGGCCTGGTGGCCACCGGGCTGGCGCTGGTCGCGGCCCTGCTCAACGCGGCCGTGGGCTTCTGCCTCGGCTGCGAGATGTACCTGCTCCTGCGGCGGGTCCGATTGTCGAACAACTAGCGAAACCAACATGGTGGGAGTCACTCGATGAGCCGTGAGAACGTGCTGGTGTCCGCCCAGTGGGCGGAGGACAACCTGGACACACCGGGGGTGGTGTTCGTCGAGGTGGACGAGGACACCAGCGCCTACGACGGCGGCCACATCCCCGGGGCCGTCAAGATCGACTGGAAGGCCGAGCTGCAGGACCCGGTCCGCCGGGACTTCGTCGACCAGGCGGGTTTCGGCGCGCTGCTGTCCGCCAAGGGCATCAGCAACGACGACCAGGTGATCCTGTACGGCGGCAACAACAACTGGTTCGCGGCCTACGCGTACTGGTACTTCAAGCTGTACGGCCACGACAACGTGAAGCTGCTGGACGGCGGCCGCAAGAAGTGGGAGTTGGACGGCCGCACGCTGACCACCGACGAGGTCAAGCGGGAGCCCACCAACTACACGGCCAAGGCGCCGGACACGTCGATCCGGGCGTTCCGCGACGAGGTCGTCGCCGCCATCGGCACCAAGAACCTGATCGACGTGCGCTCGCCGGACGAGTTCTCCGGCAAGCTGCTCGCCCCCGCGCACCTGCCACAGGAGTCGGCCCAGCGGGCCGGCCATGTGCCGAGCGCGCTGAACGTGCCGTGGGCCAAGGCGGCCAACGAGGACGGGACGTTCAAGTCCGACGACGAACTGCGTGCCCTGTACTCGGAAGCCGGCCTGGACGACGGCAAGTCCACCATCGCCTACTGCCGGATCGGTGAGCGTTCGTCGCACACGTGGTTCGCGCTGCACGAACTGCTCGGCCTTTCCGACGTGAAGAACTACGACGGCTCGTGGACCGAGTACGGCTCCCTGGTGGGCGTGCCGGTCAAGCTGGGATCGGAGTCCTGACATGACAGACGGTTGTGGCGCTCCCGCGCAGTCCGCGACGGTGCCGGCGGGCGTGGACCTGGGCACCCAGGTCGTGCTGGCCGGCAAGGTCACGTCGGGCGACGGCCCGGTCGGTGGCGCGTTCGTCCGGCTGCTGGACGGCAACGGCGACTTCTGCGGTGAGGTGGTCGCGTCCGCCGAGGGCGACTTCCGCTTCTACGCCGCACCGGGCGACTGGACGGTCCGGGCGTTGCACCGCACCGGCAGCGGCCAGGCGTCGGTGCACGCCGACGGACCCGGCCTGCACGAGGTCGGCATCGGCGTCAGCTGAGGTGACCCGACACGACGCGGGGGCGGTGCGCCGCTCCCGCGTCGTCGTGTCGCTACCCTGCTCCGGATGGAGCAGTTCTACACGGTGCTGCTGGTCCTCGCGGTGCTCGCCGTAGCGGGCGGCGCCGGCCGGGTGGCGTACCGGTTGTTCGCCGACCACCGCTGAGCGGCACACTGGGCGGCGATGAACACGGCGACGAACCCTGACGACGGCCCGGAGCGGGGCAGCGGCGACGCGGCGGTGCGCGCGGCGGCCGAACGCGCCCGCCACACCCGGCACCTGAACCTGCCCCAGTTCGACGACCTGCCGATCCCGGCCGACACGGCGAACCTGCGCGAGGGACCCGACCTGCACGAGCAGTGCCTGCCGCTGCTGCCGCTGGTGGGCGTGTGGCGCGGCGGCGGTGAGGTGGTGTACCCCACCATCGACGGGCCGTTCCGGTTCGGCCAGCAGGTGGTGTTCGCGCACGACGGCCGGCCGTTCCTGACGTACGAGTCGCGGGCGTGGCTGCTCAACGAGGACGGCACGGTGCTGCGCCCGGCGGCCAGGGAGAGCGGCTGGTGGCGGCCGCAGCCGGACGGCACGATCGAGGTGCTGCTGACGCACGCCTCCGGCGTCGTGGAGATCTACTACGGCGCCGCGCGCACCATGACGTCGTGGGAACTGGCCACCGACGCCGTGGTGCGGACCGCGTCGGCGAAGGAGGTCAACGCGGCGAAACGGCTGTACGGCGTGGTGAACAACGGTGACCTGGCCTATGTGGAGGAACGCGCGATGGTGGGCCAGCCGCTCCAGCCGCACGTGTCGTCCTACCTGGCCCGGGTGGTCGGCTGAGTCCTGGTCAGCCCGGCGAACACGACCACGGCCAGCACGGCCAGCACGGCGATCACCGCCACCATGGGCAGCGCGGTGCCGGTGCCGCCGACGCCGATCAGCGGCGCCACCAGCCCGCCCACCGCGAACTGGTACACGCCCAGCAGCGCGGCCGAGGTGCCCGCCAGGTCCGGATAGTCCACAGTGGCCAGTGCGCGGGTGTTGGGCAGTGTCACGCCGATGCTGGACACCACGGCGAACAGGCCGGGCAGCAGCGCGGGCAGGCCCCAGCCGGCGAGCACCGACACCAGCACCAGCACCCCGCCGGCACAGGCGATCCCCAGGCTGACGGCGAGCAACCGGTGCGGCGAGAACCGGTTCACCAGCCACCGGTTGAGCTGGGCCACCACCACGATGCCCAGCGCGTTGGTGCCGAACACCAGGCCGAACTGTTGCGGTGACAGGCCGAAGATGTCCTGCAGCGCGAACGACGATCCGGAGATGTAGGCGAACATCGCGGCGAACGCCAGCCCGCCGGCCAGCGCGTAGCCGAGGAACGTGCGGTCCCGCGTGAGCACGCCGAACGAGCGCAGCGTGTCGCCCAGGCTGCCCGGCCGCCGCCGGTCGGCTGGCAGTGACTCGTCGAACCACAGCAGGCACGCCACCAGCAGCACCAGGCCGATCCCGGTGAGCACCGCGAACACGCCCCGCCACGACGTGACGCGCAGCAGTTGGCTGCCCACCACCGGGGCCACGATCGGGGCGAGGCCGTTGACCAGCATCAGCGTGGACAGGAACCGGGCCATCGCCACGCCGGCGTACCGGTCGCGCACCGCGGCCGTGGCGATCACCAGTCCGGCCGAGCCGCCGAAACCCTGCAACAGGCGCAGTCCGGCCAGCGCCCACACCGACGGCGCCACCAGGCAGGCCGCGGACAGCAGCGTGTAGCAGGCCAGGCCGACCAGCAGCGGGCGGCGCCGGCCCAGCGTGTCGGACAGCGGTCCCGCCACGAGTTGGCCGCCGGCCAGCCCGACCAGGCACGCGGTCAGGGTGAGCTGCACCGCCGACGGGCCGGCCCGGAAGTCGGCGGCCAGGGACGGGAACGCCGGCAGGTACATGTCGATGGACAGCGGCGCGAACGCGGTCACCGAGCCGAGGAGGACCACCAGCCGGGCCGGGTGCGCGACCGGCGACACGGTCGTGCCGGGTGTGGCCCGGGTGGCCATCAGAACCGCGGGTGGTCGCCGTGCAGCAGCACGCGCTGGTCCGGTCCGGTGAGCCGGTCGGCGATGTCCTTGGTGCGGGCCACCTCGCCCAGCACCCAGGCCGGCACGTGCCGGGCGGTCAGCATGGCCAGTGCCCGGTCGGCGTCCTCCGCGGACAGCACGGCGACCATGCCGACGCCCATGTTGAACGTCTGCTCCATGTCGGCCCGGTCGATCCGGCCGCGCTGGGCCAGCAGCGCGAACACCGGCGCGGGTGTCCACGAGCGACGGTCCAGCACGGCGGTCAGGTCGTCGGGCAGCACGCGGGCCAGGTTGGCGGCCAGGCCGCCGCCGGTGACGTGGGCGAAGGTGCGCACGTCGGTCTCGGCGACCAGGGCCAGGCAGTCCTTGGCGTAGATCCGGGTCGGTTCCAGCAGTTCCTCGCCCAGCGTCCGGCCGAACTCCTCGACGTGGCCGGACAGCGGCAGCTTGGCCAGGTCCAGCAGGACGTGCCGGGCCAGGGCGAAACCGTTGGAGTGCAGGCCGGTCGAGCCCATCGCGATGACCACGTCACCGGGCCGCACCCGGTTCGGGCCGAGCAGTTTCGCCGCCTCGACGACGCCGACGCCGGTGCCGGACAGGTCGTAGTCGCCGGCGGCCATCAGGCCGGGGTGCTCCGCGGTCTCGCCGCCCAGCAGGGCGCAGCCGGCCTGCACGCAGCCGTCCGCGATGCCCTGCACCAACTCCCCGATTCGCTCGGGCACGACCTTGCCGACGGCGATGTAGTCCTGCAGGAACAGTGGTTCCGCGCCGCACACCACCAGGTCGTCCACGATCATCGCGACCAGGTCGATGCCCACCGTGTCGTGCTTGTCCAGTGCCCGCGCCACGGCGACCTTGGTGCCGACGCCGTCGGTGGAGGACGCCAGGACCGGTTCGGTCCAGCGGTCCAGCCTGAGTTCGAACAGGCCGGCGAAGCCGCCGATCCCGCCCAGCACTTCGGGCCTGCTGGCCTTCTCCGCGTACGGCCGCAGCCGTTCCACCGCCGCCTCGCCGGCCGCGATGTCCACGCCGGCCGCCGCGTAGTCGGTCTTCTGGTGATCGGAATCGGTGCTCACTGCGGAACGTCTCCGGTGGGTCGGCCCGTCAGGGGCGGCGAACGGCGTCGTGGGCACCGTACCCACCGGGCACCGACGCGGAGCCGGCGCCGACCGTCCCCGGGTCAAAGCCGCGGCCGGCCGCGTCCATGTCCTCCAGCAGGTGCTTGCCGATCAGGGCCTCGTCCGGCAGCGGGATCGGGTACTCGCCGACGTAGCACGCCATGCACAGCCGGCTGCGCGGCTGCTCGGTGGCGCCGACCAGGCCGTCCAGCGACACGTAGCCCAGGGTGTCGGCGCCGATGGACCGGCGCACGCCGTCGATGTCCAGGCCGTTGGCGATCAGTTCGGCGCGGGACGCGAAGTCGATGCCGTAGAAGCACGGCCAGCGCACCGGCGGGGACGCGATCCGCACGTGCACCTCGATGGCGCCGGCCTCGCGCAGCATCCGCACCAGGGCGCGCTGCGTGTTGCCGCGCACGATGGAGTCGTCCACCACGACCAGCCGCTTGCCGCGGATCACGTCGCGCAGCGGGTTGAGCTTGAGCCGGATGCCCAACTGCCGGATGGTCTGCGACGGCTGGATGAAGGTGCGCCCCACGTAGGCGTTCTTCACCAGTCCGGCGCCGTACGGGATGCCGGACGCCTGCGCGTAGCCGACGGCCGCTGGCGTGCCGGACTCGGGCACCGGGATGACCAGGTCGGCCTCGACCGGATGCTCGGCGGCCAGCCGGCGGCCGATCTCCACCCGGGTGGCGTGCACCGAGCGGCCGGAGATCGTGGTGTCCGGGCGGGCCAGGTACACGTACTCGAAGACGCAGCCCTTCGGTTCCGGCACGGCGAACCGGGACGACCGCAGGCCCTCGGCGTCCACGGCGAGCAGCTCACCCGGCTCGACCTCGCGGACGAACGACGCGCCCACGATGTCCAGCGCCGCCGTCTCACTGGCCACCACCCAGCCGCGCTCCAACCGGCCGAGCACCAGCGGGTGCACGCCCTGCGGGTCGCGGGCGGCGTACAGCGTCGACTCGTCCGCGAACACCAGGCAGAACGCGCCGCGCAGGGTGGGCAGCAGCTCCAGCGCGGCCTGTTCCACGCCGGTGTCGGCGGCGGCCGCGGCGAGCAGGCCGCAGACCAGGTCCGAGTCGGACGTGGCGTGGGCCAGTTGGGCCGACCGGCTGGCCGTGCCGGTGTCCGCGCCGATCGCCCGCGCCCTGACCAGCAGTTCCGCCGTGTTGACCAGGTTTCCGTTGTGGCCCAAGGCGATGCCGCTGCCGGTCGCGGTGTTGCGGAAGGTCGGCTGGGCGTTCTCCCAGGTACCGGAGCCGGTGGTGGAGTAGCGGCAGTGGCCGACCGCGAGATGGCCGCGCAGCGACACCAGCACCTGCTCGTCGAACACCTGGCTGACCAGGCCGAGATCCTTGAACACCACGATCTGCTGGCCGTCGGAGACGGAGATGCCGGCGGCCTCCTGGCCCCTGTGCTGCAAGGCGTACAGGCCGTAGAAGGTGAGCTTCGCCACCTCCTCGCCGGGAGCCCACACGCCGAAGACTCCACATTCCTCGTGCGGTTCGTCAGTTGTCGGGTCCGTGGCTGGCGGGTCAGTGACCACCGAGGACTCCCTGATGGACGGGACCGGGGCGAGTTCCAGTGTAGGTGCCCGCTGGCGGGTCACAGGCGCACGACAGGCAACAGGTGGGCGATGTCGGCCCGGCTGCCGGACGCGGCCACCCGGCCGGCGGCCACGGCGTCCGCCCAGGACACCCGGCCGGTGGCCAGTTCCAGCCAGGTGCGCGGGTCGGTCTCGATCACGTTCGGCGGCGTGCCCCTGGTGTGCCGCGGACCGGGCACGCACTGCACGGCGGCGAACGGCGGCACCCGCACCTCGACGCTGCGGCCGGGCGCGACCGCCGGCAGCACCCGCAGGCTCAGCCGCACCGCGCGGGCCAGCACGACCCGTTCCGGCTGGTCCGCGTCACCGGCCAGCCAGGGCAGCACGTCGGCGACGGCCTGGCGCACCTGGGCCGGATCGGTGCCGGTGACCATCAGATCCACCCGTTCCGGGCCGCGTGCAGTGCCAACTGGAACCGGTTGGCCGAGCCGGTGCGGGCCATCATGCCCTCCAGGTAGCGGAACAGGGTGCGCCGGCTCACACCCAGCGCACGCGCGGCCTGGTCGTCGCCCATGCCGGCGGCGAGCAGCGACAGCAGCCGGCGCTCGTGCGGCTGCAACCGCTGTTCGGTGCCCCGGTCGCGGACGTCGAACGGCAGCGCGGCCCGCCAGCACATCTCGAACAGGCCGTGCAGCGCGGACAGCAGGCTGCACGGCCGGATCAGCAGCGCCGAGTGGTCGGCCGAGCCGCCCGGCTGGGACCGGGACACCACGGCGCAGTCGTCGTCGAACAGCATCAGCTTCACCGGCACGTCGGGCAGCGTCCGCGCCTCCTCGCCGGCGTGCACGCCGGGCAGCACGGTGGCCAGGTAGTCGGCCCGCTCCAGCGCGGCCGTGGCGTACACCACCCGGTAGCGGACGCCGCGGGCCAGGTTGGCCAGCTCGATCTGGTTCACGTCGGCGTAGTAGGGCGGCGTGTCGAACCCGCGGACCTCCTGGTGCACGCCGCGTTCCAGTTGGGCGATCCGCCCGGCGACGGTGGTGCCGCCGATGATCTCGATCAGGTGGCCGACCGGTTCGCCGCCGGCCGCGCGCAGGAACGACTCGTAGGCGTCCACGGCGCTGATCCGGGCCCGGCGTAACTCGGCCTCGCGGCGGCGCACCAGCATGTCCAGCCCGGGGCCTGGCCGGACCGGCGACGCGACGGCGTCCGCCAGGCTGACCAGCCCGGCCTCGTTGAGCGCGACGAACGCGGCCCGCACGGCGGGCACCGGCACGTCGGTGAGCCCGGCGACGGTCTCGGCCGAGCAGGAGCCCTCGGCCAGCAGGGCGAGGTACGTGCGTGCGGCCGCCTCGTCCAGCCCGAGCAGGACCAGGTCGGCGATCCGAGCCGGACCCATCGGTGGCACCCACCCCTTCCGCCAGACGAGAACCATACCGGCACTTTTGTGCCACTGGCACCGCAGAGACACCACGACGCTCACACGCGCTGTACACACATGACACCAACGGGTGACTTATCCGTTGGGCACTGTCCCAGTGCCGTCCCTGCCTGCCAGTCCCTGCCTGGAGGAAACATTGCGCAGTGTCACGCGAGGGCTGCTGACGCTCGCCGCGCTGACCGCGCTGACGTTCTCGTTCGCGTCAGCGACCGCGGTCGCCGCACCAACACCGAGCGCAGCATCGACAACACCATCGGCGGTCACCCCTGCGACCGTCCACTCCTGTGCCCAGAACGTCACACCCGGCATGGCGACCTGCTTCTCGCTGCGCCGGACCGACGCCGGCGTCCACCACACCCTGGTCAGCCCGGACGTCACGCCCAGCGGCTACGGCCCGGCCAACCTGCAGAGCGCCTACAAGCTGCCGGTCAACGGCGGCGCCGGCCAGACCGTCGCCATCGTGGACGCCCAGGACGACCCGAACGCCGAGTCGGACCTGGCCACCTACCGGTCGACCTTCGGCCTGCCGCCGTGCACCACGGCCAACGGCTGCTTCCAGAAGGTCAACCAGAACGGCGCCACCAGCCCGCTGCCGACGGCCGACGCCGGCTGGGCCGGTGAGATCAGCCTGGACGTCGACATGGTGTCGGCGATCTGCCCCGGCTGCCACATCCTGCTGGTCGAGGCCACCAGCGCCACGATCCAGAACCTGGGCACGGCGGTGAACCGGGCCGTGGCCATGGGCGCGAAGTACGTGTCCAACAGCTACGGCGGCCCGGAGGACGGCACCGAGGCGACCGACGACGCGAACTTCTTCCACCACCCCGGCGTCGCGGTGACCGCGTCCACCGGCGACAGCGGATTCGGCATCGGATACCCGGCGTCCAGCCCGTTCGTCACGGCGGCCGGCGGCACGTCGCTGGTCACCTCGGCCAACGCCCGCGGCTGGTCGGAGACGGCATGGAACGGCGCGGGCAGCGGCTGCTCGTCCGAC
>DATEPR010000506.1:0-8913 GCA_035273045.1 Pseudonocardiaceae bacterium
GACCTGATGCAGGGCGCGATCACGCTGCGGGACGGCTCGCCCGCCGTGGCACTGCAGAACCTGCGCTCGGCCGCGGAGCAGTTGCTGGAGTCGGACCGGGAGACCGCGCTCACCGCGCTGGTGCTGGCCGGCGAGGCGAGCAACCTGGTCGGCGACTACACCGGCTACGCCGAACTCGCCCGCCGCGTCGCCGAACTGCGCGCGCCCGGCGAGTCCCCGGTGGCCGAACTGGCCTTCGACCACTTCACCGGCATGGCCGCCACCTACGACGCCCGGCACGAGGACGCGGTCGGGCCGCTGCGCAACGTGCTGCGGCTGGCCGACTCGATCACCGACGACGTGACGGCGCTGATCCTCGCCAGCCAGGCCGCGTACACGCTGGGCGACCTCAACCGCTCGTTCGAACTGGCCGTCCGGGCCGTCAACACCGCCCGGTCCCGC
Source organism: Pseudonocardiaceae bacterium (assembly GCA_035273045.1). Lineage (GTDB taxonomy): Bacteria > Actinomycetota > Actinomycetes > Mycobacteriales > Pseudonocardiaceae > DATEPR01. The sequence goes on from DATEPR010000506.1 coordinate 442, forward strand.
TCACTGTCCACTTTGGTGCCATGGGGACTGGTGTACGTGTCCATGTCGGCGCTGCTGCTGGACCAGCACTCCGCGGCTGTCTCTGCCGCCATGGAGGGCCTGCGCGAGTCCCAGGCGCTGGGGCTGCGCAACTGCGCCGTCGACCACCTGATGATCCTCGCGATGCTGGCCGCGTCCCAGGGTGACCGGGAAACCGCGCTGCGCCGGTCTGAGGCGGCGTCCGGCTGGGTCGCCACCCAGGGCCTCGCCCGGCCGGGCACGCTCGGCTCGTGGGCGCTCGCCTGCCTCGACCTCGCCGACGACCGGCCGACCGACGCCATGGACCGGCTGCGCATGATGGCCGCCGGCGCCGGCCGGGTGCACCTCGCCATCCGCGTCATGGCGGCACCGAACGTGGTCGAGGCCGGCGTGCGCTGCCAGCAACTGGAACCCGCCGTCCAGGCGTTGCAGACCTACGACCGGTGGGTCGGCGAGTCGAACTGCGCCCCCCGCCTGGCCCTGTCCCACCGCTGCCACGGGATGCTGGCCGAACGGTCCGGCGAGGCCGAGGAACACTTCCAGGAGGCCATCCGGCTGCACCGCAGCAGCGAGACAGCGCTGGAACTGGCCAAGACGGAGTTGTTCTACGCCGCCCGCCTGCGCCGCGGCCGCAAACCCACCGCGGCACGGGAACTGTTGCGGGACGCGGTGAAGATCTTCCACGACTACCACGCCGAACCATGGGCGCGCCGGGCAACGGCCGAACTGCGGGCGGCGGGGGAGTCGGTGCGGACCGCGGAACCGGTGCGGATGGGGGAGTTGACGGCGCAGCAGTTGGAGATCTCGCGGCTGGTCGCTGAAGGAGCTACGAATCGGGAGATCGCGGCACAGTTGTACATCAGTGCGCGGACCGTGGACCACCATTTGCGGAACATCTTCGCGAAGCTGGGGGTGCGGTCCAGAGTGGAGTTGGCGGCCCGGTTCCGCTGAGGCGGGTTGGGCTTGTGCCTGTGGGCTTGCGGTTTGGCTGGTGCTTGTTGTGTTTGGGCTCGTACCCGTGCGGTTGTGGGCTTGGCACTCTGCCGCTCCCTCTTTTGGAGTTTGTGCGACGGCCCGACGCAAAGATGGGCTGGGTGCGAGGGAGCGGCAGGGAAATGGATCGTCTTGTTGTCGACAACTTGGGCTTTGGTCAATGGGGTGGGTGCCACCTCTGGCTGGGGCCGTTGGTCCAACCAGGTCGGGGTGTTGGTCGATGGTCTGTTGGCCTGCTTTGCATTCGCCACCCACCAGTGCGGGCCGCCTTGGCCCTGGGCGGCCCGCACTGGGTGGGTGGTGCCGGTCATCCTGTTCGCGGCCGGCTGACCACCTGTCCCTCCGCCGGGTTGCCTGTGATCTGGGTGGTGACGCCGAACAGCACCAGGGCGGCGCTGATCAGGACCAGGTTCTTCAGCACGAACTCACCGTCGGTGGTGAGCAGCAGAGGGTTGTCGCCCCGCCACATCCAGCTGGGTGCCGTGACGAACGTGAGGAACGTCCCTACCAGATGGGCGATGATGCCCAGCAGCACCAGCCTGGGCAGCCTGCCGGAGACCAGTCCGATGCCGAGCAGCACCTCGATGACGCCGAGGATCGGCACGAACACATGTGGGTCGGCGAACGGAACCGTGACGGCGATGAGGTTGAAGACCTCGGATCGGCCGGCGAGTTTCAGTGCGCCGAACCAGATGTAGACCAGACCGAGCGCGCAGCGCATGACCGTGGGGCCGAACCTGGCCGACCGGCCGGCGACCCCGTTCAGGGTGCGGGTTGCCAGTTCGAGTAGGCCGGCGCGTGCGGTGGCCGCGGGTGCGGCGTCCGGCCCTGTGGTGCCTGCCGGCCCGTCGAGTGGCTGTGCAGTCGTCATGATCACATCCCGTGGTGGTGTCGGTTGCCGTGCGGGTGCGCCTATCCGCCGATGTCGACCAGCGGGAACGAGCGGTGCCGCCGCGGCGGAATCAGGTAGTTCTGCCTTCGCGTTGCCGTGATGAACCGCTCCAGACCGTTGTCCTCGTCTGGCACGTTGAACTGCTGCTTCAGGTCCAGGGACGCCTGGTTGGACCGCATGGTCCGGAAGAAGTCGCTGGTGGGCACGAAGATCGTGAACTGGAGCTTCGGCTGGTTGCTCCCGTCCGGCACGTCGAGGTTGTCGAAGCCGGGACCGTCCATGCGAATGTGGATCGGGGTGCCGTCCGCCGCCCTGGACGACCGTTGCAGCGTGGACAGGTGACCGACCCGGTGTTCGCCCTGGCCGGTGGTCGGATCGACGTTGGTGCCGATGCCCTGGGCCGTCTGTGCCGCGTAGTTCGGGCCGCGGTTGTCGTTGGGCAGCACGGCCGGGCCGCCGCCGTCGGTGAACTGGTCCGGGTTGCCGTTGTTGATCTGCGGCGCGTGGAACATGTACTGCACGCGTTCGGTGAACACGCCGTCGTCGCCAGGTGCGGACGTCGGGCCGGCCATGTCGAACCACTGGAGCATGTCGATGATGTTGTGCGACAGGTGCTGGATCGAGCCGTTGTCGAAGTACTGGCCGGCCGTCGCCGTCGTCATCCGCGCCGACGGGTTGCCGGCGAACGTGCAGATCGCGGCCGGCCCCGCCGCGTTGGTCTGCTGGTCGAGGAAACCCATCCACATCGGCGAATCCGGCTGGATGAACGGCGCGAACGGCAGGTTGTTCTGGTCGGCCATGGACCGGGGGAGACCCCGCTGGACGAACATGGCCCGGCTGGACGTGAACCGCAACAGGCCGCCGAACGCGGGGGAGCGGACCGGCGCGCCGCGCAGCGAGTTGCTGCCGCCCAGGAAGTGCACCGCGTCCTGCACGTTCGCCGCGTTGTCGCTGCGGATGGTGAACAGCAGGTCGTTGTGTTCGATCTGGACGGGCACGTTGAACCGGGCCTTGGTGATTCCATTGCCGGCCACCACGTCCGTCGGCGAGGCCACCGCCTCCTGGAGCACCGACCTGGCCCGGTTGGACAGCAGGCGGGGCACGTTCGCCGCGACGACGGCCTGGTTGAGCCGGTTGAAGTACGGCACGCCGTACGAGACGAACGTGAACAGCCCGGCGGCGCTCCACGGATAGGCGACTTCGAGCGCGGCCAGCGCCCTGGCCAGTTCCGCCTGGTCGGCCGGCACCGGCCGGCGAAGTAGTTGAGCGGTCAGGAAGGCGGTGTGCACGGGTGGGAGCTGGAACGTCACGCCGTTCTCGGTCTGCGGCGCCGCGGAGAACGCGCCGATGTCGAACTGGATGTCGGACGGCTGGGTCCCGGTGGTCGTGGCGGCGAACGCCCGGTTCGGCGCCGTGGCCAGGGCACCGGACAGTTGGAGCGCCCCGACCGCCGTGGCGAGCGAGCCGGCGACCAGGAAGTTGCGTCTGTTGACGGAGGGTGTGTCCACGTTTGGCTCCTGGATTGACGGAGTCTTCGGCGATTCCTGGAACGGGACGTTACGGAGCGCCATTGTTCGCGGACATAGCGGATTTCCCCCAAGGGGAATGATTCATCGCGGTGTCTGGAGCAACCCGGCTTCCCGCGCTATGGTCAGTGTTTCCGCGCGGTTGCGGGCACCCAGCTTCCGGAATAATCGGGCCTGCGTGTTCTCCACGGTCTTGGCCGCGATACCCAACTCTCTCGCGGTCTGCCGGACGGTGTGACCGCGGGCGATGGAAGCGAGAATGTCGCTTTCCCTCCGGGTGAGTTCCGGAACCGTGGCCGCGGACCGTGGCGGCCACGCGGCGAGCGCCGCGGTGTACGGCCGGCTCATCGCGAACAGTCCGGCGGCCGCCAGGCGCAGCGCCGGCCCCAACCCGGCGGCCACGTCCGTGCCGCTGAGTAGGCCGTTCGCCCGGTGTGCCAGTGCTTCCACGACGGCCAGCCGCTCGGCGGTGCCGGCCGTCCGCACCACGACGACGGCGGTGCCCAGTGCCGCCGCCCACGTCCAGTCGTCGGGTTCCGGATCGATCAGGACCGTTATCACAACACCCCGGTGCCAACGTGCCCAATGGTCGGTGACCAGCGATTCACGTCGTTTTATCGAGACGAACGGAATGCCGTCGGCCACCAATGCGTGCGCGACGGAATCCCTGCTGGTGCCGTTCGCCCCGGATAACAGCACCAACATCGGCCGGCCCGGTTCACCGGGCCACCTGCTGTGCGCGGCGGTGTCCAACAGGCCGCGGTTGACGGCTTCGGCGACGGCACCGTTCTGGGTGCCGACGCCGAGCTTTTCGTAGATGTGTCGTTTGTGGTTCTCCACGGTTCTGTGATGCAGGTCGAGGACCGCCGCGATGTCCGGTGTGGTGTGTCCTGCCGCCATCAGGATCACGATGGCCGTCTCGCGTGCGGTAAGGCTGGTGCTGGCCATACGTCCAGCAGTGTCGGGCCGATCACCGTCCGCCGCATCGGCGAAAAGCGCGACTCGGACGGACGGACCCGATGAAACGGGTGATTTCACCGATGTTCGCCGACCGCCACCCGGGAACAGATCGGCGGTCGGCGAAAATCCACATCGGAATCAGCCGGCGACGGCCCTGGCCCGCCACACCGTCCTGGCCAGCGCCAGCGACGCGACGGCACCCAGCCCGCTCAGCAGCGCGACCCAGCCGAGCGTCGTCGCGATGGCGGCCGCCGACGCGTGCGGCGCCGGATGCCCGGCCAGGGTGAGGAACAGGCTGCCGAACACGGCGACGCCGAGCACCTGGCCGAGTTGGACCGTGGTGGTCGTCAGCCCGCTCGCGTCGGCCGCCGAGGCCGGCGGCACGTTCACCAGCAGATGCGTCATCAGCGGGGCGAACGCGCCGCCCATGCCGATGCCGAACAGCAGCAGGCAGGCCGCGATCAGCACGCTGGAGTCGTGCCGGGTGCCCAGCACCGCGGCCGCGGCGAGGTAGCCGGCGCCGCCGACGACGTAGCCGACCGTCGGCAGCGCGTGGTGCCACCGTGTGGGCAGCCGCCGCCAGTGGTAACCGGCCAGCCCGAACCCGGCCGCCGCGGGCGCGAACGTCAGCCCGGCGCGCAGCGCGCTGTCGCCGATCCCGGCCTGCAGGTGCAGGGACACGGCGAACAGGAACCCGCCGTAGGCGATCATCCCGGCGGCCAGCGTGACCAACCCGGACACCACGCCAGGCACCCGCAGCACGGACACGTTCATCAGTGGATGCTCGGTCCGGCGCTCCACCACCACGAACACCACGGCCAGCAGCACGCCGGCGGCCAGGCACGCGAACGTCCACGCCGGCCAGCCGTCCTGGTGGCCCAGCACCAGCGGCAGCACGATCAGGCACACCGCCGTCACCGACACTGCCAGCCCGACCAGGTCGAGCTTCCGGGTGCCGGCCGGACGGTCGGCCGGCACCAGCGCCGGCACCAGCGCGATCACCGCCACACCGATCGGCACGTTCACGAAGAACACCGACCGCCAGCCGATGCCGAACAGGTCGGCGCTGACCAGCACACCACCCAGCACCAGGCCGCATACCGCACCGATCGCCAGCACCGCCGCGTACGCGGACAGCGCCCTGGCACGGGCCTGCCCGGTGAAGCGGGTCTGGATGGTGCTCATCACCTGCGGCACCATCAGCGCCGCGCCCACACCCTGGGCCAGCCGCGCCACCACGAGCACGGCGGCCACCGGCGCCAGCCCGCACACCAGGGAACTCGTCGTGAACAGCGTCACACCGATCAGGAACACCCGGCGCCTGCCGTACAGGTCGCCCAGCCGGGCACCGGTGATCAGGCACATCGCGTAGCTCACGGTGTAGCCGGCCACGACGAGTTGCAGCGCGGCGCCCGAAGCGTGCAGGTCACGCTGCACCGACGGCATCGCCACGTTCACGATGGTCACGTCCAGCAGGGCCATGAACTGCCCGGCCAGCAGGACGATCAGGATCAGCCAGCTCCGTTGCCGGCCGGCCGCCGGCGCCTCCGGCGGACTCAACGCTGAGATCGTTGTCATGGGGTCACCGTCGGCCAGGCCCGTCGCCGGTACCGAGAGCCCAGTGGTCCTGTTACCGCCACTACCCGGATCGGCCGAAACTGTCGGACCCCTGGGTCACACTGCTGCCGTGACTCCCACCGAGGCGACCAGTCTGCGGCGCACCGAACTGGGCGCGTTCCTCAAGGCGTGCCGGGCGAAGGTGCGGCCCGCCGACGTCGGGTTGCCCGACGGTGCCCGCCGCCGCACGTCCGGCCTGCGCCGCGAGGAGGTGGCGATGCTCGCCGGGGTCGGCGTCACCTGGTACACGTGGCTGGAACAGGGGCGTCCGATCAACGCCAGCAGCCAGGTGCTCGACGCCGTCGCCCGCACGCTGCTGCTGGACACGGCGCAGACCAGGCACCTGTACCAGCTCGCCGAGGCGACACCGCAGCGCCGCTGGGAGGGGACGGCGGTGGTGCCCCAGACGGTGCACGACGTGCTGACCGCACTGGGGCCCAACCCGGCGGTGCTGGTCAACGGCCTGCACGACGTGCTGGCGTGCAACGAGAGCCACCTGGTGCTGTTCCGCGACTGGCACACGTCGCGCTGCGTGCACCGGAACCTGTTGTGGTGCTGCGTGACCGAGCCGGCCGCCCGGCAGAACCTGGTCGACTACGAGGACGAGGTCCGGTACCTGGTGGCGCGGCTGCGGGCCGAGTACGCGGCGCACGTCGGCGACCCGGAATGGGAGGAGGACATCCGCCGGCTGCTGGACGTCAGCGACGAGTTCGCCGAGCTGTGGGCCAAGCACGAGGTCGCCGAACCCCAGGTGCGCATTCGGACCTACCGGATGCGGCCGTACGGGGAGCTGCGGTTCACCACCAGCGAACTGCACGTGGCGGCGTGCCCCGGCTTGCGGATCTACGTCCAGACGCCGGCGGACGACGCCACCCGGGCTGTGCTGGCGGGCTTGCGTCCGGCCGATCTTCCCGAAACAGTGGAGGTATGACCGACCGGGAGCCGAGGTTACGCAGCGACGAGTGGTACGCCGGCCAGGACCGCAACTCCTACATCCATCGGGCCTGGATGCGCCGTGGGCTCCCGGATTCCGCGTTCACCGGCCGCCCGCAGATCGCCATCGCCAACACCGCGTCCGACCTGTCGCCGTGCAACTCGCACCTGCGGGAGATCGCCCGCGCGGTGAGCGACGGCGTCTGGGCAGCGGGTGGCGTGCCGCTGGAGATGCCGGTCGTCTCACTCGGTGAGACGCAGGTCCGGCCGACCGCGATGCTGTGGCGCAACCTGGCCGCCATGGCCGTGGAGGAACTGGTCCGGGCCAACCCGGTGGACGGCGTCGTGCTGCTCGGTGGCTGCGACAAGACGATTCCGGCGCTGCTGATGGGTGCCGCGTCGGTGGACCTGCCGTCCGTGGTGGTGCCCGGCGGACCCATGTTGACCGGCACGTTCGACGGTGTCGCGCTGGGCTGCGGCACCGACGTGTGGCGGCTGTCCGAGCAGGTGCGCGCCGGCCTGCTGTCCCGGGAGCGGTTCCTGGAGTCGGAGTCGGCGATGATCCGCAGCCGCGGCCACTGCAACACGATGGGCACGGCGTCCACCATGGGCCTGCTCGCCGAGGTGCTCGGCACCACGCTGCCCGGCACCGCCGGCCTGCCCGCAGCGGACAGCCGGCTGCTGGCCCGCGCACACGACACCGGCCGGCTGATCGTCGACATGGTCGAGCAGGACCGCAGGCTGTCCACCGTGGTGACGGCAGGCTCGTTCCGCAACGCGATCACCGCGCTGGCCGCGCTCGGCGGCTCCACCAACGCCGTGGTGCACCTGCTGGCGATCGCCGGCCGGCTCGGCGTGCCGCTGAGCCTCACCGACTTCGAGTCGGCGACCGACGTGCCGCTGCTGGTCGACCTGCAACCGGCCGGCCGGTTCCTGATGGAGGACTTCCACCGGGCGGGTGGGTTGGCCGCCGTGCTGCACGAGATCCGCGACCTGCTCGACCCGGACGCGCTCACCGTCACCGGCCGGCCGCTGGTGGCCGAACTCGGCACCCCGTCCATCACCGACCCCGAGGTGATCCGCACCCGTGAGAAACCGTTGCAGGAGAAGGCGGGCATCGCCGTCCTGCACGGCAACCTGGCCCCGAAGGGCGCCGTGGTGAAACCGGCCGCCGCCTCACCGGAACTGTTGCGGCACCGGGGGAGGGCCGTCGTCTTCGACTCGATCGAGGACTTCCGGGCCCGGATCGACGACCCCGAACTGGACGTCACCGCGGACTCCGTGCTGGTGCTGCGCGGCTGCGGGCCGAAGGGCTACCCGGGGATGCCGGAGGTGGCCAACCTGCCGCTGCCGCCGAAGCTGCTCGCCGCGGGCGTGCGCGACATGGTGCGGATCTGCGACGGCCGGATGAGCGGCACCGCCTACGGCACGGTGGTGCTGCACGTGGCGCCGGAGGCGGCGGCCGGCGGGCCGCTGGACCGGGTGCGCACTGGTGACTGGATCGTCCTGGACGTGCCGGGCCGGCGGGTGGAC
>DATEPR010000507.1:0-2701 GCA_035273045.1 Pseudonocardiaceae bacterium
GAATCCAGTTCGGGGGTCACCAGGCGGGCGTCGCTGCCGGAGCCGAAGACGAAGAACAGGTTCATGCCACCCATTTCCTCGACCCAGCGCCGCTCCACCGCGTCCAGCCACACGACCTGGTCGCAGCCCTGCGCCACGGCCTCGGCCTGTGCCACGAACGCCGCCGCGTAGTTGCCGCCGCACTTGGCGAAACCGGTGCCGCCGGGCGCCGCGCGCACGTACTCGGTGCACAGCCACACCTTCACCGGCTTGATGCCGCCCGCGAAGTACGGACCGGCGGGCGAGCCGATCAGGAGGTACCGGTAGGTGGGCGACGGGGCGTTCACGCCGAGCCCGACGCCGGTGGCGATCATGAACGGCCGCAGGTACAGCGACTCGTCCGGCTGGGACGGGACCCAGCGCTCGTCGACGGCGATCAGTTCGCGCAGCGAGCCGAGGAACAACTCGTCGGGCAGTTCGGGCATCGCGAGCCGGTCGGCGGAGCGCCGGAACCTGGCCGCGTTGACCTCGGGCCGGAAGGCCGCGATCGAGCCGTCCGCCTGCCGGTAGGCCTTGAGTCCCTCGAAGATCTCCTGGGCGTAGTGGAAGACCGAGGTGGCCGGGTCGAGTTCCAGCGGCCGGTACGGACCGACCGTGGGATTGTGCCAACCCTGCTCCGAGTTCCAGTCGATCGTCACCATGTGATCGGTGAAATGCTTGCCGAAACCCGGCGCGGCCAATACCTCCGCGATCCGCTCCGGGGTCGCCGGCGACGGGTGGGGAGTCCTGGTGAAAGGCAGCGCTTGTGTCATGGGATGAACGGTAACCCCTGCCACCAGGCTGGGGAAATCATCGTCCCGGGCGTTGGACGACCAACTTTTCCGCCGCTGAGCTATCGGGTGTGCAGCTCCACGAACGGTGGCTTGACCACCCGGCACGGCAGCCGCCTGCCCCGCACGTCGACCAGCACGTCGGAGTCCAGCGCGACGTCCGCGCCGGTGTCCAGCAGGGCCAGCGCGATGCCCTGCTTCAGCGTCGGCGAGAACGTGCCCGACGTGGTGACGCCGACCCGCCTGCCCTCCGCGTCCAGCACCGGCATGCCCTCCCTGGGCACTCCCCGGTCCTGGGCCAGCAGGCCGCGCAACCGCCGCTTCGGCCCGTCCGCGCGTTCCGCGGTGAGCGCGTCCCTGCCCCAGAACTCGTCCTTCTTCCACCCCACCGCGAAACCGATCCCGGCCTGCACGGGCGAGATGTCCAGGGACAGTTCGTGGCCGTGCAGCGGATAGCCCATCTCGGTGCGCAGCGTGTCCCGCGCGCCCAGGCCGGCCGGCTTGCCACCGAGCGGGGCCGCCGCGTCCAGCAACGCGTCCCACAGCGCCGGGGCGTCGGCCCAGCGCGGCATCAGCTCGTAGCCGTGCTCACCGGTGTACCCGGTGCGGCACACCCGGACGGGCAGGCCATGCCACTCGGCGTCGGTGAACGACACGTAGTCCATTCCGGACGGCAGCCCGACCGCGTCCAGCACCTGCGCCGACCTCGGGCCCTGCACGGCCAGCACGGCGAACTCGGTGTGCTGGTCGGTGACCGTGACACCGGCCGGTGCCGCCGCGGCCAGCCGTGCGGCGACTTCGGCGTTGTTGGCGGCGTTGGGCACGCAGAACACCTCGTCCGGCCCGACGTAGTAGGCCAGCAGGTCGTCCACGACACCGCCGGATTCGGTGCAGCACAACGTGTACTGCGCCTGGCCGGGCTTGATCCGGCCCAGGTCGTTGGACAGGCACCGGTTCACGAACTCGGCGGCGCCGGGGCCGGTGACCGACGTCTTGCGCAGGTCCGACACGTCGAACACGCCGACGGTGGTGCGGGTCGCGGTGTGCTCGGCGACGACGCCGCCGTCGGCGTAGTTCAGGGGCATCTCCCAGCCGCTGAACGGGCCGAACTTGGCGCCGAGGGCGGCGTGGGCGGCGTGCAGTGGGCCGTGCAGTGCTGGCGAGTCGGTCACGGCGCTCACGCTACCGGCGCGCCGACCTGCCCAACGAGAGCAGGGGACCGGCCAGTCCGGCGAGCACCGTCACGCCGAGGGCGACGGCCAGGTCGACCGGCGGCATGGTCATCCCGATCAGCACCGACACGCCCAGCCCGAAGCACGCCGTCCTGGCCGGCCACGAGCGCTCCTCCCGGGTGAGCAGCCGGGCCGACGCCGAGGTGAACGCGTAGTGGAACAGCGCGCACGTGGCGGCCAGCGCGATCGTGTCGGCGGGTCCGGCGACGAGCACGCCGACCGCCGCTCCCCCGCCGACCAGCACCCTGGCGACCGTCGTGACGCCGGGCAGGTCGCCGCTTTGCGCCATGGTGGTGGCGGTCCGCCTGCCGCCGCCGACCACCAGCAGCAGCCCGACGGCGGTGGCCACCATGGCGGCGACGGTGACCAGGACGTCCAGCGACGAGGCGTCCGCCGCGTCCAGCGCGTCGCGCAGCGGGACGACGGACACGGCCAGCCGGGTCGGGCCCAGTTGCCGGAGGACGGCGAACGACACCACGAGGTAGGTGGCCAGCGCGACGCCGACCAGTGTCAGCACCGCGGTCCTGGACCTGCGCGGCGCAGGCGCGTCCGTGCCCGGCGCGGTCACCCGCTCGAAGCCGAGGAACGCGAAGAACAACACGCCCGCCGCGGGCAGCAGGGCCGACGGCCGGTCCAGCCCCGGGGTGCCCGGAGGCAGCG
>DATEPR010000508.1:0-8179 GCA_035273045.1 Pseudonocardiaceae bacterium
CCCGAAGCGAGCCCGCTTGGTGGTCGGCACGTCGAACGCCCGGCAGGTCAGCCCGTCCGCCAGCGCGAAGTCGGCGCCGGGGACCACCGCCCGCCACTCGACCGGGCAGTAGCGCTCCAGTGTGCGCAGCACTCCCGAGCCGTCCCACAGCGTCTTGTGGACCGCCGGTGTCGCGTACAGCAGCAGGCCGGTGCTGGACTCGCGCAACAGCAGCAGGCCCAGCGTGTGGTCCAGTTCGGCGTCGGTGAGCAGCACCGCCGCCAGCGGCGTCGCCCGGTCGCCGTGCGGGTGCAGGGCGGGGAACGCCTCGATCTGGTGCCGGACGTCGGGCGATGCGTTGACCAGGAACCACCGGCTGCCGTCGGCGCTGACGGCGACCGACGACTGGCTGCGCGCGACGCCGCCGCCGGAGCGGACCGCGATGCACACCGGGCAGCCGCAGTTCCACTGCGGGGAACCGCCACCCGCCGCCGAGCCCAGCACCCGCAGCAACATCCCGGCCTCCGTCCCGGGTTGACGGAGGGCGCCGGAACTGGCGCCCTCCATCGCCCGCTAGTCCTCCAACCGCGCGACGTACATGGTCACTTCCGCCGCGACTGCGACCTCCTCGAACTCCGGCGTCTCCCACGCGAGCTGGGACTCCATGGACTCACCTCCTCTCCGCCGCACTGCGGCAGGCTGACGCCTCCCGCGCTACTCGGGAAGGGCGAACGTGATCACGGCGCTGCCGTGCCCGGCGCCGAGCATGCCGGGGAGGAATCCCTCGGCCCAACCGCCCCAGCCGACCGGCACGGTGACGTACTGCCTCCCGTCGACCATGTAGGTGGTCGGGCTGCTGTGGTGGCCGCTGCCGCACTGGAACTGCCACAACTGTTCCCCGGTGCGGGCGTCGAGCGCGTTGAACTCACCGGTCGGTTCGCCGGCGAACACCAGGTCGCCACCGGTGGCCAGCGTCGACGCGCACATCGGGAGTTCGTTGCGCCAGCGCCACTTCTCCTCGCCGTTGCCGTCGAACGCGCTGATGCACCCGGTCATGTCGTCGATGTCCACCGCGACGCCCGCACCCCAGTACGGGATGCTCTCCTTGAACTCCCTGCGCCGCCGGGTGGCCGTGGCACCGGTGTCCTGGACCGGCACGTAGAACAGGCCGGTCTTCGGGCTGTAGGAGGCGTGGGTCCATTCCTTGGCGCCGGCCGGACCCGGGTAGAAGTGGACCGGTTCGCCCTCCTTCTCCGGGTACCGCCTGCGGGTCACCTGGCCGTCCCGGGTGATCGCGCCCCAGTCGATCCGGTCCACGAACGGAGTGATCTGGACCAGCTCGCCGTTCGTGCGGTCCACGACGAAGAAGTAGCCGTTCTTGTCGAAGTGGCCGAGCAGTTTGCGCCCGTCCATCTCGAACAGGATGCACTCGGCGATGCTGTCGTAGTCCCAGACGTCGTGCGGGGTGCACTGGTAGTGCCAGCGGATCTGGCCGCTGTCCACGTCGACGGCGACGATGCTGTCGGTGAACAGGTTGTCGCCTTCCCGGACCTCGCCGTCGAAGTCCGGCGCCGGGTTGCCGGTGCCGACGTAGAGCAGGTTCGTCTCCGGGTCGAACGTGCTGGTGAGCCAGCAGTTCGCCCCGCCACGCGCCCACGCCTCACCGTCGGCGGGCCACGTCTCGGAGCCGGGCTCGCCCGGCTTCGGCACCATGTAGCAGCGCCACTGGTGGTCGCCGGTCTCGATGTCGAACGCGTCGAGGTGGCCGCGTACGCCGAACTCGCCGCCGGAGCTGCCGACGATGACCATGTTCTTCACGATCAGCGGAGCGACCGTCGCGCTCTCGCCGGCACGCACGTCACCGAAGGTCTTGTCCCAGACCCGCTTGCCGGTGGTGGCGTCCAGCGCCAACAGCCGGACGTTCGCCGTGACGAAGAAGACCTTCCCCATGGCCACCGCGACGCCGCGGTTCACGTTCCCGCAGCACAGCGACACGTCGAACGGGACGGCGTGCTTGTACCGCCAGATCTCCACGCCCGTCTTCGCGTCCAGCGCCCAGACCCAGCCGTCCCAGCCGGACAGGAACATCACCCCGTCGACGACGAGCGGGGCGGCCTCGAACGAGTAGGTCGACGCGCCCGCGATCAGGCCGGTCGTGCCGGCCTGGAAGATCCACGCGGGGACGAGGCGCTTGACGTTCTCCGTGTTGATCTGGTCCAGCGGGCTGTACCGCTGCCCGTTGTAGGCGCCGTAGTAGGTGAGCCAGTTCTGCGGCTCGTCGCGGGCGTTGAGTATGCGCTCGTAGTTGACGTTCGCCGTCACCGGCGGCGCGACCTCGCCGCCGGGGATCTTGCCGCTCAGGTTGCCCTGGTCGATGGCCTCGCCCGCGTCCACGTACTCGACGGTCATGTCCTCCTCCTCTCTATGGCCGCGGCTGCGCCGGACGGTCGAGACGAGCCTCCGGTGGCGCGTCCCCGAGGACGACGATGGCTCCGGTGAGGCCGCGGCCCTCGTCGTTGCCCGTGGGGGAGCTGAACCAGTAGTAGCCCGGCCCGTCGAGGTTGAGCGTCGCCCGTCCCCGTGAATGGTTCACCAACCAGATGAACTGCCGGTCGCCATTGCTCGGCAGGAGCGCGCAGTGTGTGTTCAGGTCGTCATTGATGAGCTCCAGATCGATGTCCCCGCCGTGGGGCATGACCAGAATTGTGGGATCCCACGCGAGCTCGTCCGGGTTGATGCGAATTGTGGCGTGCATGCGGCCGTCCGGTCCCTCGCTGGCCTCCGCGATGTTGCCGGTGCCCAGCACCCGACCCAGCGCAGCCTTGTTCTGTACGTTCAACCCGAGCCTGCTCAGCAGGTCGGATCGCTCATTCATGGTCGTCATCGGGCCTCACCCTCCTCGTCCCGAATCTCGGCGCCGCTCGGCAATTCTTTGAATTCAGCCCGAAGCAATTCTTAATGGCATCCGATGTCCGACTGCGAAATCGGAGTCGAATAGCACGCTACGCTGGATGAATCACACCGACAAGAGTGGGCGCGAATGCGGGACCGTTGCTGCCGCTCGTCAACGACGAGGTACCGTTCACGCCCGATGGGGCACCGTTAGGACGCGAGATCGTACCGATCGAGGTTCATGACCCTGTCCCAGGCGGCGACGAAGTCCCGCACGAACCGCTCCCCCGCGTCGTCGCTCGCGTAGACCTCCGCGACGGCACGCAGTTCCGAGTTCGAGCCGAACACGAGATCCACCCGGCTGCCGGTCCACCTGACGTCACCGCTGATGCGGTCGACTCCCTCGAATGTCTCCGCGGCCGCGCACGTGGGCCGCCACCGGATGCCCATGTCGAGCAGGTTCACGAAGAAGTCGTTGGTCAGCACGCCCGGTCGCGAGGTGAACACGCCGAGCGGGGACCGGCCGTGGTTGGCGCCCAGCACGCGCAGGCCGCCGACCAGCACGGTCATTTCCGGCGCGCTCAGGTCGAGCAGGTTCGCCCGGTCCACCAGCAGGTGCTCGGACGGCAGCCGGTGGCCCTTGCCGCGGTAGTTGCGGAACCCGTCCGCGGCCGGTTCGAGCGCGGCGAAGGACTCCACGTCGGTCTGCTCCTGGGTGGCGTCCATGCGTCCCGGGATGAACGGCACCCGGACGTCGTGCCCGCCGGCCGCGGCCGCCCGCTCGACGGCGGCGCACCCGCCGAGCACGATCAGGTCGGCCAGCGAGACCTTCGTGCCGTCGGTCCGGGAACCGTTGAAGGACCGCTGGATCCCCTCCAGCGCGCGCAGCACCAGGGCCAGTTCGTCGGGGTCGTTGACCTCCCAGTGCCGCTGCGGGTCGAGGCGGATGCGCGCCCCGTTCGCCCCGCCGCGCCGGTCGCTGATCCGGAACGTCGACGCCGACGCCCACGCGGTGGCGACGAGTTGGGCTACCGAAAGGCCGGAGTCGAGGATCCTCGCCTTGAGGTCGGCGATGTCCCCGTCGTCGACCAGTTCGTGGTCGCGGGCGGGGATCGGGTCCTGCCAGAGCAGCGTCTCGTGGGGCACCAGCGGTCCGAGATAGCGCTGGATCGGCCCCATGTCCAGGTGGGTCAGCTTGAACCAGGCCCGGGCGAAGGCGTCCGCCAGTCGGTCGGGATGCGCCAGGAAGCGCCGCGCGATCGGCTCGTACACCGGGTCGAACCGCAGCGCCAGGTCGGTCGTGAGGACCGTCGGGTGGTGCTTGCGCGCCGGGTCGTGGGCGTCCGGCACGGTGCCGGCCCCGCCGCCGTCCTTCGGTATCCACTGCCACAGCCCGGCGGGGCTCAGCTCCAGGTCCCACTCGTAGCCGAACAGGGTCTCGAAGAAGCTGTTGTCCCAGCGTGTCGGCGTAGGCGTCCACATGCCCTCCAGGCCGCTGGAGATGGCGTCCGCGCCCCTGCCGGTGCGGTAGCCGCTGCGCCAGCCGAGGCCCTGCTCCTCGATGCGGGCGGCCTCCGGTTCGGGGCCGAGGTGCACGTCCGGGTCGGCCACACCGTGGGTCTTGCCGAACGTGTGCCCGCCGGCGATCAGCGCGACGGTCTCCTCGTCGTTCATCCCCATGCGCCGGAACGTCTCGCGGATGTCCCTGGCGGCGGTGAGCGGGTCCGGGACGGTGTTCGGACCTTCCGGGTTGACGTAGATGAGGCCCATCTGGGCGGCGGCCAGCGGGTTCTCCAGTTCGCGGACGCCGTGGTGGCGCTCGTCGGCCAGCCACGCCCGCTCCGCACCCCAGTAGACGTCCTCGTCGGACTCCCACACGTCCACCCGCCCACCGGCGAACCCGAAGGTGGTGAAACCCATCGTCTCCAGCGCCCGGTTCCCGGCGAAGACCATCAGGTCGGCCCAGGAGATCTTGCGGCCGTACTTCTGCTTCACCGGCCACAGCAGCCGGCGTGCCTTGTCCAGGTTGCGGTTGTCCGGCCAGCTGTTCTGCGGCGCGAACCGCTGCATGCCGGTGCCGGCCCCGCCACGGCCGTCGTGGATGCGGTAGGTCCCGGCGCAGTGCCACACCATCCGGATCACCAGCGGCCCGTAGTGGCCGAAGTCGGCCGGCCACCAGTCCTGCGAGGTGGTCAGCACCGCGTCGACGTCCCGGGCCAGGGCGGCCAGGTCGAGGGTGCCGAACTCGGCCGGGTAGTCGAAGTCCGCCGCCATCGGGTCGGCCGCCGCGGAGTGCTTCCGCAGGATCGCCAGGTTCGGCTGGTTCGGCCACCAGTCGCGGTTGCGCCGGGCCGCGATCCGGCCGGCAAGGGCGGTGTCAGGCACGGGAATCCTTCCCTCAGATGTCCAGCGCGCGGCGCACCGCCGGTGCGTTCCGCCGGGAGACCGGCACCGTCTCGTCCGTCCCGTCATCCATGATCAGCGACAGCTCACCCTTGAGGCCGCGCTCGATCTCCCGGATGCGGCTGAGGTTGACCACGTACCGGCGGTGCACCCGCAGGAAGCCGACCTCCGCCAGGTCGGCGTCCAGCTTGTCCAGGCTCTGCGAGGCCGCCCGCAGCCATCCCTGCGCCGTGGACAGCCACACGTCGTTCCCGCGCGACTCGGCGAACGCGACCTCCGGCAGCCGCAGCAACACCATCCGGTTGTCCCGCACCGCGACCAGCCGGCGCGGCTGCTCGCGGGGATGCGCGGACGCCTCCGGTTGGAACAACTGCGCCCCATCGGCCGAACCGAAGGAGACCAGGTTGCCGATCAGGTGGCCGAAGGTGAACACCGGACGGATGCTGATCGACGTCGGCTCATCAGCGAGGTGGGTGAAGATCTGTGTCGAGCCGACCCAGTCCGGATTGCGGACAGCCTGCTTGCTGGCGTACCGGGCGGCTCCGATCAGTTCCGGCAGGCCGGGGTTCCAGCGCAGCGTGGAGTCGACCGCCGGGGTGGACGCCGGGACGCCCATGAGCACGCTCGCCCTGTCGTCGGCGATCACCACCTTGCCCGCTGTGTCCAGCGCGGCGAGTGGTGCGCTGGAACGTGCCCTGGCCTGCGCGTAGGCCGCGACCAGTTCGGCGCCGCTGTCCCGGGCCCGCCGCTTCAGCGTGCGCTGCGTCTTGGCGACCGCGTTCGCCAGCCACCCGCCCGCGGACGCCGGCAGTTGCCTGCGCCAGCACGAGAGGTTCAGCACCGCGATCGGTTCCCCGGTCACCACGTCACGCACCGCGATGCCCGCGCACACCCAGTTGTGGAACGCCTGGCACCAGTGTTCCGCGCCCCTGATCAGCACCGGGCCGTGCGCTTCGAGCGCGGTGCCCATGCCGTTCGTGCCGGCCGCGGACTCGGACCAGCAGAACCAGGGCGCCAGGTTGGAGTCGGTGGCCCTGGCCAGCGTGGCCTGGTCGCCCCACTCGGCCAGGATGCGGCCCGTGGCGTCGGTGACGGTGACGACCCCACCCAGGTTGCCCACCTCGTGTGCCACGGACGCGGCGCGGAAACCCAGCTCGGTGAAGACGACGTCGTGGTCGGGCGTGTGGTCGAGTTCCGCCACGGCCACCGGAACCTCGGTGAGGTGGGGATCCACTCGGTACTGTTCGCGGCAGCGGTGCCAGGAGATCGCCACGACGGGCCGGACGCCGGGGACCTGATCGTCGCCCTGCACGAACCGTTCCCACGCCGAGATCACGCTGCCGCCGCCGGCAGCAACGGGTTCCAGCCGATGTACGTCCTTCATGGTGGAGAACCGCCTTGGTCCATCATCACCAACGTCCGACGGCACGCGCCAGCCACACCGGTCGCCGCTTGTCGTGGGCGGGCCTACCGCGGGCTGGGCACCGCGTCGCGCGTCTTCCCTGATTCCGTCACTCGGTCCGGCTGTGCCACTCGTGCAGGCGGTCGCACAGACGAATTTTCATAGTAGGGCCTGATCTTGGGCCGCGCACCTGCCGTGTTGTAACAGCGGTAACATAGAGATGTGACGGACGAAGCAGAGCATCGCTGGTTGTTGATCAGCGTCTCGACCGCCGGCGCCGCGGGCACGTTGCGGGTGCAGGTCTGGCGCAAGCTGCGGTCGCTGGGCGCGCTGTACCTCCAGCAGTCGGTCTGCCTGCTGCCCGCCCGGCCCGAGGTGGTCCGCGAGGTACGCCGGCTGGCCGACCGAATCCGCCACCAGGGCGGCACCGCCCGCGTCCTGTCGATGGCGTTCACCGACCCGGCCGAGGAGGTCGCGGTGATCGCCGAGTTCAACGCAGCCCGCGACGCCGAATACGCCGAACTCCTCGGCCGCCTGCCCGAACTGCACCAGGAGCTGGCCGACGAACGGGCACGCGGCAACGCCACCTACGCCGAGGTCGAGGAATCAGAGGCCGATCTCGCCCGCTTCCACACCTGGCTGGACAAGATCGCCGCCCGCGACTACTTCCAGGCACCCGGCGGCCAAGCGGCCCGGGACGCCGTCGCGCACGCCGCCACCGCACTGGCCGCGTTCGAGGAAGCGGCGTTGCGCGCCGAAGCCCCCGAACCCGGCCCCGCCGGTGAACGGCCGCCGCGCCTACGAGCGGTCGACAGGTGATGACCAAGTTCGTGAGATCAGAGACGCGACCCGTGCCGAGCGTTGGCGAGCTGCGGCCATGACCGAGCTTGCGAAGTCATCAAACAACACAGTCCCCTCGGTCAGGGCCGTGCCGAGCGCCAGCGAGGTGCGGTCGTGACCGGCTCGTTCTGGTGGGACCTGCTGATCGGGATCGGCGGTGCCGTGCTGCTCGCCTGGCTCGCCCTGGTCCTCGTGCTGCTCGTCGCCCGGCCGCGCGGCGGCCTGCTGCGGGAGGCGTTGCGCGTGCTGCCCGACGTGCTGCGGCTGCTCCGCCGGCTCGCCGCGGACCGGACCCTGCCCCGCGGCGTGCGCGTGCGGCTCGGGCTGCTGATGGTCTACCTCGCGTTTCCGATCGACATCATCCCGGACTTCATTCCCGTCCTGGGCTATGCCGACGACGCGATCGTGGTGACCGCCGTGCTCCGCGGCGTCATCCGCCGTGCCGGTCTGGACGCCGTCCGCGCGCACTGGCCCGGTACGGACGACGGCTTCGGTGCCGTCGTCCGCCTCACCGGCGTCGACCGCCGGCCGTGATCACCGGCCGGTCGTGGTACGTGGTGGCGTCCGGCCAGTCGGCTGACCGGACGCCACCACGGGTTTGTCACGGAACGATGCTCCAGGCGAACATCATCGCGTGGTCCTCGTGCATCAGATTGTGGCAGT
>DATEPR010000509.1:0-3939 GCA_035273045.1 Pseudonocardiaceae bacterium
TCATACCACAAAAGAGCACGTCAGAGCTGTGCTCCGTCGTCCCAACCGGAGTCCGGCGGTGGCCCCTGGCGCATCCGGAGGACCAGCCATCCGATCCCGGCCGCCATCGACACCAGCGCGAGCGGAGAGGCGATCCGCGGCTCCAGGCCGATGACGCTGGGCGCGGCCAACAGGAATCCGCCGATCACCAGCAATACGATTCCGAAAATGGTGCTGGGCCGGAGTTTCGGCAGTGGTGGCGGCTCCGGGGGAACGAAATGTTCCTCCTCACCATCCCATTCCTCGGCCGGCGGGTTCGGACGCGGGTCGGCCGGCGGCGGGTCGGCGGCAGGCTCAAGCGAGGGCGACGGCGAGGGCGACGACGTGAGGCCGAGTTCGTCGGCCTCGATCGCGGCCCCCAGGCCCTCTCGTTCGAGGTCGGCGACGATTTCGGCGAATGCCGCGTCGACGTCCTCCGGTCCGTCCGAACCTCCCGGCCGCCTCGTCACATCCCCTCCCTCGGCCGCGATGCCGCCTCCGTCGCTTCCTCCGAAACTGACGCTGAAGCCGGCGAGGCGGGCGACGAAGAAACCACCCGCCGCACGAACTCCACACTGCCCTCGAAGATCGCCGGCGCGTCGTTGTCCAGGGTCGCCACGTGGTGGCTGTCCGGCAGCACGACCTCCTGGGTGTCGGTACTGCTCACCCCGTCCAGCACGATCCGCGCGTTCACCGGTTCCACGACGTGGTCGACGGCGGACCGGAACAGCAGCAGCGGCTGCTCGATCCGGGCGAGATCGCGCCGCACCTCCTGCCACAGCTTGCTCAGGCTGGCGGCGGCGCGCAACGGCAGCCGGCCGTAGGCGAGTTCCGTCACGCCGGGTTTCTTGATGTCGTTGGCGATGCCGGGCATGGACGGGATGATCCGGGACAGCACGGGCAGCAGGGGAGCGTCCCGCCGTTCCGTGGTCACCGACGGATTGACCAGCACCAGACCGGCCACCGAGGGCCGGGACACGGCCAGCCGCAGCGCGAGCGTCCCACCCATGGACAGGCCGAACGCGAACACCGCCGAGCACCGCTCGGCCAGCGAGTCGTAGGCCGTCTCCACCGCCGCGTACCAGGAAGGCCAGTCGGTGCGGTTCAGGTCCTGCCACCGGGTGCCGTGGCCGGGCAGCAGCGGGCACCGGGTGCTCCAGCCGATCTCGGCCAGCCGCGCACCCCACGGCGCCATGCTCTGCGGCGTGCCGGTGAAGCCGTGGCACAGCAGCACGCCGATCTCGGTCGATCCGTCGTGGGCGAACGGCTCCGCTCCGGGCAGGATGGGCACGGTCACCGTCCCTGGGGTGGTTCGGCAGTGGCACGCCAATCGTCGCACGGACAGGCTGCCGGTGGGCAGCACCTGTCCCGCCCACCGCCACCTGGTTCCTACGGTGATGTGGCACACAGCGGTCGTGCTGGTGCACGATGGGCGCGGACGGTGAGGAGGCTGGCCATCCGGTGATGTACTGGCTGATGAAGTACGTGTTGCTGGGTCCGCTGCTCCGGCTGTTCTTCCGGCCGCGCATCGAGGGCGCGGAGCACATCCCGGCCCACGGCGGCGCCGTGCTGGCCAGCAACCACCTGGCGGTCGCCGACTCGTTCTTCCTGCCGCTGATGGTGCCGCGCCGGGTCACGTTCCTGGCCAAGCGGGAGTACTTCACCGGCCGTGGTGTCAAGGGAATGTTGAAGCGGTGGTTCTTCTCCGGTGTCGGCCAGGTGCCGATCGACCGGTCCAGCGCGGCGGCGGCGCAGGCGGCGCTGGACACCGGGGTGCGGCTGCTCGCCGAGGGGTCGCTGCTGGGGATCTACCCGGAGGGCACGCGTTCCCCGGACGGCCGGCTGTACAAGGGGAAGACCGGGCTGGCCCGGATGGTGCTGCGGGCCGGGGTGCCGGTGATCCCGGTGGCGATGGTGGGCACCGACAAGGCCAACCCGATCGGGTCGAAGATGTGGCGGCCGTACCCGATCCGGATCAAGGTCGGCGAGCCGCTGGACTTCTCCCGTTACGACGGCATGGCGGGGGACCGGTTCGTGGAGCGGTCGGTCACCGACGAGATCATGTACGCCCTGATGGAACTGTCCGGCCAGGAGTACGTCGACGTGTACGCGGCGAAGGTCAAGGAGGACATGGACAGGGCCGGCGTGTCGCTGACCGCGGCGGCGCGGGCGGCGTCGGCTCGGTCGGCGCCGGTCGGGACGAAGGTCGGCTGAACCGGACCTCGGCGCACGTGGAGTGACCGTTAGTGTCTGTGGGTGCGGTACTTCTACGACTGCGAGTTCATCGAGGACGGCGTGACGATCGACCTGGTGTCGATCGGTGTCGTGGACGAGGAGGGCCGCGAGTTCTACGCCGTGTCCACCGAGTTCGACCCGGACCGGGCCGGGCCGTGGGTGCGGCAGAACGTCCTGCCGAAGCTGCCGCCGCCGAACGATCCGGCGTGGCGGTCCCGGGCCGCCATCCGCGCCGACCTGCTGGCGTTCCTGGGCGCCACCGGTTCGGACCGCTGCGACATCGAACTGTGGGCGTGGATCGCCGCCTACGACCACGTGGCGCTGGCCCAGCTGTGGGGTGCGATGCCGGCGCTGCCCAGGGCGCTGCCGAGGTTCACCCGTGACCTGCGGCAGCGGTGGGAGGACGTGGGCCGGCCCCGGTTGCCGCAGCCGCCGTCGGACGCGCACGACGCGCTCGCCGACGCCCGCTTCAACCTGGTCCGGTGGCAGGTGATCGAGGTGGAGCGGCGTCGCCTCGGGTTTCCCGTCTGACGGAACGGCAGGTGGGGGTGCCTTGCTGCACCGATCCAGTCCGTGCCACCCTCTGCGTGCCGACACATTGCCGGCGTCCGGCCGGCTGATTGAGGAGCGAATGAGATGCGCATCGGTGTGCTCACCGGCGGCGGTGACTGCCCTGGCTTGAACGCGGTGATCCGAGCGGTCACCCGCAAGGGCATCGAGGCACACGGCTGGGAGGTCGTCGGGTTCCGCAACGGCTGGCAGGGCCCGCTGGAGGGGCTGGTCCGGCCGATCGGCCTGAACGACGTCGAGGACATCCTGGGCCGGGGCGGCACGATCCTCGGCTCGTCGCGGACCAATCCGTTCACTGTGGACGGTGGTGTGGGCCGGATCAGGAAGGTGCTCGCCGACAACGGTGTCGACGCGCTGGTGGCCATCGGCGGCGAGGACACGCTGGGCGTGGCGAAGCGGCTGACCGACGAGGGGATCGGCGTCGTCGGCGTGCCGAAGACGATCGACAACGACCTCAACGCCACCGACTACACGTTCGGCTTCGACACCGCGGTGCACATCGCGACCGAGGCGATCGACCGGTTGCGCACCACCGCCGAGTCGCACCACAGGGCACTGGTGGTGGAGGTGATGGGCCGGCACGCCGGCTGGATCGCGCTGCACTCCGGCCTGGCCGGCGGCGCGAACGTGATCCTGGTGCCGGAGCGGCCGTTCCACCTGCCCGAGGTGGTCGACTGGGTGCAGCGCCGGTTCGACCGGCAGTACGCGCCGATCATCGTGGTGGCCGAGGGCGCGCAGCCGGAGGGCGGCGACGCGGTGCTGCTGACCGGTGAGAAGGACGCGTTCGGGCACGTGCAGTTCGGCGGCGTCGGCGACTGGCTGGCCAAGGAGATCGCCAGGGCCACCGGCAAGGAGTCGCGGGCCGTGGTGCTGGGGCACGTGCAGCGTGGCGGCACGCCTACGGCGTACGACCGGGTGCTGGCGACCCGGTTCGGCCTGCACGCGGTGGACGCGGTGGCGGACGGCGACTTCGGGATGATGGTGGCGCTGCGCGGCACCGACATCGTCCGGGTCAAGCTGTCCGAGGCGACCGCCGAGCTCAAGACCGTGCCCGCCGAGCGCTACGAGGAGGCCGAAGTCTTCTTCGGCTGATACCTCACTGCTTGTCGTCAATGT
>DATEPR010000510.1:0-3990 GCA_035273045.1 Pseudonocardiaceae bacterium
CTCGGACCGCCAATCGCCCGTGATGACCGAGAATGGCGCTCCGATCCGCAGCAGTGCGTTGGCCTGATCCTGCGCGCCGTGGATCCCCTGGTTGTAGGTCATCTCGGCCATGGACCACTCGGCCGACACCCTGGGCTGCGGCTGGATGTTGGCCAGCAGCACCGGCAACCGGTTCTCGGTGAACAGCCGGGCCACCCGCATCGCCGGGCCGTAGGTGAGCATCACCACCAGCACGCCGTCCAGTTCGTCCCGTTCGAAGCCGTGCATCACGCGCTCGGCGTCGGCCCGCGACTTCACCGGATCACCCACCGCGACGTCCATCGCGGGCCGCAGCACGTCCGCGACGGCGTCCGCGTAGCCGCGCTGGTGCTCGGTGATGCCCGGGATCATGTCGTCGTAGAGGTCCTGCATGATGCCCAGCAGGCCGATCCGGGGTCGCCGGGTGGCGGGTGCGGCGGTCGCGGGGTTGGCGCCGGGGGTGCCGGCCGGTTCGACGGTGAGGGACACGGGGATGTGCTCCGTTCTGCCCACGAAGGGCTCAGCGCTGGCCGTAGACGTTCTGGTAGCGGTCGAACAGCCGGTCCACCGACTCGGGCGGGATCTCCGCCGGCACGCCGAGCTGTCGTCCCATGTGGACCGTGCGGGCGACGTCCTCGCACATCACGGCGGCCTTCACCGCGTCGCGGGCGTCCCTGCCGATGGTGAAGACGCCGTGGTTGCGCATCAGCACCGCACGGGACCGATGTCCGTCCAGTGTGGACACGATGCCCCTGCCGATGGAGTCGTCGCCGATCACCGCGAACGGCCCGACCGGTATCTCGCCGCCGAACTCGTCGGCCATCGCGGTGAGCACGCACGGGATCGGCTCGCCGCGCGCCGCCCACGCCGTGGCGAACGTCGAGTGCGTGTGCACCACGCCGCCGACGTCCGGCCGGTGCCGGTACACGTAGGCGTGCGCCGCGGTGTCACTGGACGGTGCCAGGTCCCCGCCCAGCACCTCGCCGTCCAGGTCGCAGACGATCATCGAGTCGGCGTCCAGGTCGTCGTAGGGCACGCCGCTGGCCTTGATCACCATGACGTCGTCCCGGCCGGGCACCCGCACCCTGGCGGACACGTTGCCGGCGGTCCACACCACCAGGCCGTAGCGCACCAGTTGCCGGTGCAGCGCCACCAGTTCGACCCGCGCGGCGGCGATCACGTCCGTCATGTCCCCTCCTCGCGCATCCGGCGCAGCCGGCGCATCACGTCGTCGCCGCCGCGGCCGAAGTGGTCGTGCAACCGCAGGTAGTCCGCGTAGAGCCGGTCGTAGCGGGCGTGCCGGTCCGCGTCCGGCCGGTACGCCGCCCGGCGCACCCTGCCCATGGCCTTGCTGGCCGCCGGCACGTCCGGGTAGGCGCCGGCCGCGACGGCGGCGTGGATGGCCGAACCGAGCGCGGGCGCCTGGGCCGACTCGGACACCGACAGCGGCAGTCCCAGCACGTCGGCGTAGATCCGCATCAGTTCGGTGTTGCGCAGCAACCCGCCGGCCACCACGAACTCCGTGACCGGCACGGCGGAGTCGCGGAACGCGGCCACGATCCGGCGGGCGCCGAACGCGGTGGCCTCCAGCAGCGCCCGGTACACGTCCTCCGGGCGGGTGGCCAGCGTCATGCCGACGACCAGGCCGGACAGCGCGTGGTCGACCAGCACGGAACGGTTGCCGTTCCACCAGTCCAGCGCGACCAGGCCGTGCGCGCCGACCGGCCGGCCGGCGCCCAACCGGGTCAGCAGCTCGTGCGGCGACACGCCCTCCTCGGCGGCCCACCGCTCGTACCGGGCCGGCACCGCGTTCTCGGTGAACCACGCGAAGATGTCGCCGACGCCGCTCTGCCCGGCCTCGTAGCCATAGCTGCCGGCGACGATGCCGCCGTCCACCACGCCGCACATGCCGGGCACCTCGGTCAGTTCCGACCCGTTCACCACCAGGCAGGTTGACGTGCCCATGACGGCGAGCAGCCGGCCCGGTTCGACGGCCTGGACCGCGGGCGCGGTGACGTGTGCGTCGATGTTGCCCGCGGCCACCGCCGTGCCGGCCGGCAGCCCCGTCCAACGGGCCGCCGCCTCGGTGAGCCCGCCGGCCCTGCTGCCCAGGTCGGCCAGCGGGTGGTCCAGGCGGGTGGCGGCGAAGTCGGCGAAGTCCGGGTGCAGCGCGGCGAGGAAGTCCCGGTCCGGGTAGCGGCCGTCCTGGTGGATGCCCTTGTAGCCGGCGGTGGCGCGGTTGCGGGACTCGGTTCCGGTGAGCTGCCAGACGATCCAGTCGGCGGCCTCGATCCAGCGCGCGGTCGCCGCGTAGACGTCGGGGGCCTCGGTCAGCACCTCAAGGGCCTTGGCGAACTGCCACTCGGCGGAGATCTTCCCGCCGTAGCGGGCGATCCACGGCTCACCGCGCTCGTGCGCCAGCGCATTGAGCCGGTCGGCGTGCGGCTGCGCCGAGTGGTGCTTCCACAGCTTGGGCCAGGCGTGCGGTTCGGCCGCCCAGCGCGGTTCCAGGCACAGCGGGTGGCCGGCGGGATCGGTGGGCAGCACGGTGCACGCGGTGGTGTCCAGGCCGATGCCGATCACCGCCGCCGGATCGACGCCACTGTCCGCGACCGCGGCGGGCACGGCGTGGCGCAGCACGCCGAGCCAGTCGTCCGGGTGCTGCAACGCCCAGTCCGGCGGCAGGTCCCGGTCCGATCCGGGCAGGGCGGTGTCCAGCACGCCGTGCGGGTAGCGGTACTCGGCCTCGCCCATTTCGGCGCCGTCGGACACGCGCACGACCAGGGCACGGCCGGACAGCGTGCCGAAGTCGACGCCCACGACGTAGCGTGGTGAATCGTCCATGTTAGCGCTCACATTCCGGTTACGGGTGTGCTCTGGTCGGGGTGCCGCGACCTCAGTGGTCGCCGGGTGGTGCGGTGGCGCTGTCCCGCACCACCAGCGCGGGCTGGACCACCCGGCAGCTCGCCGAGCCGCCGGACTCGATCTGCTCGCGCAGCAACTGCATCGCGTGGTGGCCGATCTCGGTGAAGTCCAGCCGCACCGTGGTCAGCGCCGGGGTGAAGAACGCCGCCTCCGGCACGTCGTCGAAGCCCACGATGGACAGGTCGTCCGGCATCCGGCGGCCGAGTTCGTGCATGGCCCGGATGATGCCCAGCGCCATGTGGTCGTTGGCGGCGAACACCGCCGTGGCCTCGGGAATGCGGGCCAGCAGGTGCCCGGCCCGGTAGCCGCTGGCCGGCAGCCAGTCGCCCTCGATCAGCGGCGGCGGTGCGATGCCGGCGTCGCGCAGCGCGGCCTGCCAGCCCTCGACCCGGCCGATGCTGTCCAGCCAGGTGTTCGGCCCGGAGACATGCCAGACGTTGCGGTGTCCCAACGAGAGCAGGTGCTCGGTGGCCAGCCGGGCACCGGCGCCCTGGTCGCCGCTGACCAGGGCCTTGCCGGCGTCCGGCGAGCCGTCCACCAGCACGATGGGCACCCGTTCCGGCAGGTCGGCCAGTGCGTCGCGGGCGGTCACCAGGGGGGCGATCACCACCACGCCGGCCACCTGCTGGTCGATGTAGCGGCGGACCGCCCTGGTCAGCGCGACGCCGTCGAGCGACCGCAGGGCGGTGATGGTGACGTCGAAGTCCGACGCCGCCGCCTGTTCCAGGCCGAACAGCAGCGAGGACGGCCCGAACAGGGTGGAGTTCTGGGTGACCACACCGAGCACAGTGGACCGTCCGGTGGCCAGGGTGCGGGCGGCTCCGCTGGGGTGGTAGTCGAGTTCCCGGATCGCGGCGAGGACCCGCAGCCTGGTCTGCTCCCGCACGTTCGGGTGCTCGTTGAGCACCCGGGACACGGTCTGGTGCGACACGCCGGCCAGCCGGGCCACGTCGGTGATCGCCGGACCTCCCCGGCCGGGCCGGGCGGTCGCGCCGGACCGGCGCCGCCGGGACGGCTCAACCTGGTCCAGGTCATGGTCGGTCATCC
>DATEPR010000511.1:0-2106 GCA_035273045.1 Pseudonocardiaceae bacterium
GAGCGGGCCGCGGGGCGTGGCCTGCGGATCGCGTACGAGGCGCTGGCGTGGGGCAAGTCAGTCGACACGTTCGACCACTCGTGGCGGATCGTCCGCCGCGCCGACCACCCGGCGCTCGGCGTGTGCCTGGACAGCTTCCACGTGCTGTCCAAGGGCAGCGACCCGGCGGGCATCCGGATCATCCCCGGCGACAGGATCTTCTTCGTGCAGCTTGCGGACGCGCCGCCGCTGCACATGGACGTGCTGCGGTGGAGCCGGCATCACCGGCTGTTCCCCGGCCAGGGCACGTTCGACCTGACCCGGTTCGTCGGCTACGTGCTGGGCACCGGCTATGCGGGACCGTTGTCGCTGGAGGTGTTCAACGACGTGTTCCGCCAGGCCGATCCCGGCCGGGCCGCGGTCGACGGGATGCGGTCGCTGCTGGCGTTGGAGGAGTCGGTCGGCCGCGCGCCCGAGCTGCGGCCGGCGCCGCCGCTGGCCGGGCATGCGTTCACCGAACTGGCGTCGTCGGCGGCGCCGATCACGGACACGTTGGCCACCATGGGTTTCACCTACGTCGGGCAGCACAGGTCCAAGCCGGTCCAGCTGTGGCGGCAGGGCACGGCGCGGGTCGTGGTCAACGAGACCAACGGGCTGATCACCCACGGCAGGGCCAGCGTGGCGGCACTCGGGGTGAACAGCGCCGACCCGACGGCGTCGGCCGAGCGGGCGGTCGGGCTGCTGGCGCCGGTGTTGCCCAGGCAGCACCGGGCCGGCGAGGTCGACCTGCGGTCGGTGGCCGCCCCGGACGGTACGGCGTTGTTCTTCTGCCGCACCGGCGCCGACGACGCGGACAGCTGGCTGGCCGACTTCACGCCGACCGGCCGGGACGCCACCGGCACGCTGCTGACCGGGACCGACCACGTCACGCTCTCCCAGCCCTTCGACAGCTTCGACGAGGCAGGCGTGTTCTACCGGTCGGTGCTGGGGCTGGAACCGGACAGCGTCGAGGAGGTGGCGGCACCCTTCGGGTTGATCCGCAACGCCGCCGTCGCGGCGCCGGACCGCTCCGTCCGCATCGAACTGAGCGCCGCGCTGCTGCGCCGTGGCGACTGGGCACCTGGGGTGCGCGACCCGCAGCACATCGCGTTCGCCACCGGTGACGCCGTCGCGGCGGCGGCCGCGTTCCGCGAGCGCGGCGCGCCGATCGTGCCGATCCCGCGCAACTACTACGACGATCTCGACGCACGGCTCGCGCCGGATCCCGGGCTCCTGGCGGACCTGCGCGAGCACTCGATCCTGTACGACCGGGACGCGCACGGTGGCGAGTTCCTGCACTTCTGCACGCCGATCCTGGGCGGCCGGGTGTTCTTCGAGGTCGTCCAGCGGATCGGCGGCTACGCGGGCTACGGGCGGGTCAACGCACCCGTGGGCATGGCGGCGCACCGGCGGCACCGGCTGGACCAGGCGTGATCAGTCCGACCCGGCGGCCCACTTCTGCCGCCAGCGCAGCAACGGCATGAGCCCGGCCAGCAGTTCCCGGCCGCACGGCGTCAGCGTGTAGCGGATCTGGACCGGTGTGGTCGGCACCACGGTCCGTTCGACGAGGTTGTTGTCCTCCAGTTCCTTGAGGCGCACGGCGAGCAGCCGGCTGGAGATGCCGTCGACCGCGTGGTGTACCTCACCGAACCGCTCGGCGCCCCTGGCGAGCGCGAGCAGGATCGCGGCACTCCAACGGCGGCCGACGAGTTCGACGCTGCCCTGGAACTCGCGGCACGCCTCGTCGTCGATCCGGCCGACGTCACGGAAGCTCGAAGATCGTCCAGTCACTTACCTATGATAACTCGGTTACTCGTTCTTTGCGCGGGGTGCCGGCCGTGCCGATCGTGGAGCCATGAGCACAGCACGCACCTTGCGTCCGGTGACGTTCGGGCTGAACGTCGACCCGACCGTCGCACCGGCGAACGACCTCGTCGCCGTCGCCCGGCTGGCCGAGGACAGCCATTTCGACCTCATCGGCATCCAGGACCACCCGTACAACGCCCGCTTCTACGACACCTGGACGCTGATCGCCTACCTCGCGGCGAACACGCGGTCGATCGCGTTCACGCCGAACGTCGCCAACCT
>DATEPR010000512.1:0-10927 GCA_035273045.1 Pseudonocardiaceae bacterium
CGATGATCCGGTCGTTCTCCGGCATGGCGAAGGCCGCGACCAGGGAGTGGCTGGTCAGCCGGACGCTCACCAGGGAGCAGGTGCACCGGCTGCTGTGCACGACCCTGGTCGCCATCCTCCAGGATGTGCACGGGTAGTTCACCAGGTGGACACGCCGGGATTCGACGCCGACACCGGCCGTCCGGTCACCGGAACTTGCTAACCTGGCTGTGCCATGACGATGACCACGGTCCGGGCGGCAACAGGTTCCGTGAGCCCGGCGAGCCTGCTGAGCACGATCCTGGACGAGCCGGACACCGACGAGGTCGGTGTCCGCATTCTCGACGCGGCCCTGGCCGAGTACCTGGAGCACGGTTTCCGCCGGACCAGCGTGGACGACGTCGCCCGGCGCGCCGGGTTGGGCCGGGCCACCATCTACCGCCGGTTCGCCGCCCGGGACGAGATCGTGCAGGCCGTGCTGCTGCGCGAGACGCGCCGGTTCTTCGCCGGCATCGCCGCCGCCACGGCCGAACTGCCGGACGTGGCCGATCGCATCGTCGAGGGCTTCGTGGTGGGACTGCGCAACGCCCGCGAACAGCCGCTGCTCCAGCAGATCCTGGCCAGCGAGCCGGAGGCGTCCATCCCGTTCCTGACCACCCGCGGCGGCCCGGCCATGGCGGTGCTGCGGGAATTCCTGCTCCGGCAGTACCTGGACTGCGCGCAGGCGGACGAGCAGCAGGAACGCAAGCCGGAAGAGGTCGCGGAAATCCTGACGCGGCTGTTCATCTCGCTGGTGCTCACCCCGGACAGTTGCCTGCCGCTGCACACCGACGAGGAGGCGCGCGCCACCGCCCGCCGCTACCTGGCGCCCCTGGTCGCCGCGTCGGCGTAGCGGGCACCCTCGTTAGACTCCGCGCCATGCGAGTCCTCAGCGTCGTCGGCGCACGTCCGCAGTTCGTCAAGCTCGCCCCGATCGCGCGGGCGGCCGACGGCGTCGTCGACCACGTGATCGCGCACACCGGCCAGCACTACGACCACAACATGAGCGACGCCTTCTTCGCGGACCTGGGCATCCCGCACCCGGACGTGAACCTCGGCGTCGGCTCGGGCAAGCACGGCGAGCAGACCGGTGCCATGCTGGCCGGCCTGGAGCAGGTCATCGAGGACACCGGCCCGGACTGGGTGCTGGTGTACGGCGACACCAACTCGACGCTGGCCGCCGCCGTGGCCGCCGTGAAGCTGCACGTGCCGGTCGCGCACCTGGAGGCCGGGTTGCGTTCGTTCAACCGGCGGATGCCCGAGGAACACAACCGGGTGCTCACCGACCACGCCGCCGACCTGCTGCTCGCACCCACCGAGGTGGCCATGCGGCACCTGGCCACCGAGGGCCTCGCCGAGCGCAGCGTGCTGGTCGGCGACGTGATGACCGACGTGTTGTTCCAGGTGCGCGACGCCGTCGCGAACCGGCCGCTGGACCTGGGCGTGCCGGTGGAGCCGGGCGAGTACTACGTGTCGACCATCCACCGGCCGGACAACACCGACGACCCGCAGCGGCTGCGCGCGATCCTGGACGGCATCGCGAAGGTGGGCAAGCCGGTCGTACTGGTGGCCCACCCGAGGCTGCGCGCGCTGGCCGAGCGGCACGGCATCGACCTGGCCACCGGTTCCATCACCGCGATCGAGCCGCTGGGCTATCCGCAACTGGTGAACGCGGTGATCCACTCGGCCGGTGTGCTCACCGACTCCGGCGGCCTGCAGAAGGAGTCGTTCCTGCTGCGCGTGCCGTGCACCACGCTGCGGCCCGAGACCGAGTGGGTGGAGACCGTCGAGCTGGGCTGGAACGTGTTGGTGGACAACGACTTCGCCGCGCTACCGGCCATTGTGGAGCGTCCTGCGCCGGCCCCGACCGAGGTGGCGCCCTACGGTGACGGCCACGCGGCCCGCGACGCCGTTCAGGCGCTGGTCGACCGGCCCAGGTCCGACGTGATCCACTGAGCGACCATCCGGCCGGTGCTGGCCAGCGAGGCGTTCTCGCGGACCCAGCCGACCAGGTGCTCCCGGTCCACGTCGTATCCATTCAGCAGCGCGATCATCTGTGCCGCAACGCTTTCCGGTGTGTACTCGGCGACCAGGCCGAGTTCGTTGTCCTCGACCAGCGCGGTGCTGGCACCGGTGCCGGCGAACACCACCGGGGTGCCGCACGCGGCGGCGGCGTAGATCTTCGTCGGCTTGGCGAAGTCGTAGCCCCTGCCGGGCACGATGCTGACCAGCGCACCCGTCGCCCCGCTGATCCACTGGGCGGCGTCCGCCGGCGGCACCACACCGCCGAACTCCACGTTGTCCGGCGCCAGCTCCGACGCCAGCCGGCGCAACTGGGGTTCGGCCGCGCCCTGGCCGAAGAACCGCAGTCTCGCATCGGGGAACTTCTCCAGCACGATCGGCATGGCGCGGACGAACACGTCGGCGCCCTGCCACTCGGACATCGTTCCGGTGTAGACGAAGTACGGCTCGGGAACGGCCGGCAGGTCGGGCACCGGGTGGAACTGCTCGGTGTCCACGCCGTTCGCCGCGACCTTGATCCGCTCGCGCGGCACGCCCAACTCGTGCACCCGGTCGCCGACCCCGTCGGACACCGCGATCACGCCCCGCGCCCTGCGCAGCGCGAACCGCTCCAGGGCACGCATCAGGCCGGACACCGGGGCCGGCGCGTTGATCGCGACCAGCGCGTCGGACCAGATGTCGGCCGCGTAGTAGTAGAACGGCCGGCGCTTGACCAGGCACACCAGCGCGGTCATCACCCCGGTGGTGGGCGGCGGCTCGGTGACCACGACGTCGGCCGACCGCAGGAACAGCCGCGCCACCAGGGGAAAGTCGAAGCTGGCGTACTGCACGTAGCCGCGCACGTTGCCGCCGGCGTCGCGCAGCACCGGCCAGCGGTGCACCGTGATGTCCGGGAAGCCCTGGGTGCCGGCCGCCGGCGGCGGCTTCGTGGTGAGCACCGTGACCTGGTGCCCGGCCGCGGCGAGGCCGCTGGCCAGCGCCTTCAGCCGGAACGCCGCGGCGGCGACCTCCGGCGCGAACAGCCTGGTCGCGATGACGACCTTCATCCCGTGCCCACTCCCGAACTGGTCAGCAGCCGCTCGGCCGTCCGCAGGGTGTTCAGGCCCTCGTGCAGGGTCACCACGTCGGCGGCGACTCCCAGCACGGCGTCCCGGAACTTCTCGTGCTCGGTGCGCAGCGGCTCGCGCTTCTGGATGGCGAACCGGGTCACGTCACCCTCGACCACACCGCGGAAGTTCGCCACCGAGTCCCATTCGGTGTTCACCACACCGTTGGCGTAGAAGGTGAGGTCGGCGGTCAGCGTGTCGGCGACGAACGCGCCGCGCTCGCCGGTCACCACCGTGACCCGCTCCTTCATCGGCGACAGCCAGTTCACCAGGTGGTTGGTGATCGTGCCGTTGGCCAGCTTGCCGGTGGCGGCGACCATGTCCTCGTGTGGCCGGCCGGAACGCATCGTGACCTGCGCGGACACGCTCGTGTACTCCGACTTGGCCAGCCACGCGGTCAGGTCGATGTCGTGGGTGGCGAGGTCCTTGACCACGCCGACGTCGGCGATGCGGGCCGGGAACGGACCCTGGCGGCGGGTGGCGATCTGGTAGATCTCGCCGAGATCGCCGTTCGCCATCCGTTCGCGCAACGACTGCAACGACGGGTTGTACCGCTCGATGTGGCCCACCGCGCCGATCACGCCGCGGTCGGCGAACGCCTGGACCAGCCGCTCACCGGCCTCGATGCTGTGCGCGATCGGCTTCTCGATCAGGGTGTGCACGCCGGCGTCGGCCAGGGCCAGCGCGACCTCCTCGTGCATGCCGGTCGGCACGGCGCAGACGGCCATGTCGATGCCGGCGTCGATGAGTTCGGCGACCCCGCCGAGGACGGGCAGGTCACCGGCTACGCCGTGCGGGTCGCCGATCGCGTCGGCCACCGCCACCAGCGACAGGCCGTCCACCTCGCGGATGACGCGGGCGTGGTGCCGGCCCATCATGCCCAGGCCGATCAGGCCCACTCGCAGGTCGGACACGTCACGCACCCGCCTTCGCCAGACTGTTCACGGCCGTGACGATACGGTCGCGGTCCTCGTCGTCCAGCGACGGGTGAACGGGCAGCGACAACACCGTCCGGCTGGCCGCCGCCGTGTTCGGCAGGTCGTCCGACCGGTTGAACGACGGCAGCCGGTGGGTCGGGATCGGGTAGTACACGCCGGCGCCGACCTGGTACTCGTCCTTGAGCGCCCGCACGAAACCGTCCCGGTCGTCGGACACGGTGATCGTGTACTGGTGGTAGACGTGGGTGGCGTTCGCGGCCACCTTGGGCACGCCGACACCGTCCAGGTGCTCGTCGAAGTAGCGGGCGTTGGCCTGGCGGATCGCCGTCCACTCGCGAACCCTGGCCAGCTGCGCCCGGCCGATCGCGGCGTTGAGGTTGGTCATCCTGGCGTTGAAGCCGACCAGTTCGTTCTCGTACTGGCGCAGCATTCCCTGGTTGCGCAGCAGGCGGAGGGTGTGGTCGACCCGCTCGTCCGCGGTGGACACCATGCCGCCCTCGCCGGACGTCATGTTCTTCGTCGGGTAGAGGCTGAACATCGCGAAGGTGCCGAACGTCCCGACCGGACGGCCGTCCAGCGTGGCGCCGTGCGCCTGCGCCGCGTCCTCGTAGATCGCCAGGCCGTGCCGGTCTACCAGGGCCTGCAACGCGGTCATGTCCGCCGGGTGCCCGTAGAGGTGCACCGGCATGATCCCCTTGGTGCGTTCGGTGATGAGCGAAGCGACGTGACCGGGGTCGACGCAGTAGTGGTCGGTCTCGATGTCGGCGAACACCGGGGTGGCGCCGGCCAGCACCACGGAGTTGGCCGTCGCCGCGAACGTGAACGACGGGACGATCACCTCGTCGCCGGGACCGACGCCCGAGGCGAGCAGCCCCAGGTGCAGGCCGGTGGTTCCGGCGTTCACCGCGACGGTGGGCCGGCCGTCCAGCAGCACCTCGCTGAACTCCTGCTCGAACGCGGCCACCTCGGCGCCCTGCGCCAACATGCCGGAACGGAGCACGGCGTCGACGGCCGCCCGCTCGGCCTCGCCGATGATCGGCTTGGCGGCCGGTATGAAGTCCTTGCTCACGATTCTCCCGATCTTGGTCGGAATTGGTCGAGCAACACTGTATTTGCCGGCGGCGGCGGCCTCTCGGTAGGGGTCTTCGACCGGTATGGGCGGTTCCCGGCCGTTGCGGCCGCCCTATTACACTCCCCCAGCATGGCCGCAGGTGCCCGCCGCAGGCGAATTCTGAGCATTTCCTTTTCCGACATCAACCGGGACTCGCGGGTCTTGCGGCAATTGGAGGTGCTCGCCGAACTCGGTGACGTGACCACCGTGGCGTACGGCGAGCAGCCTCCCGGCTCGGTGGAGCACCTGCGGATCGACGCCGACCTGCCGTCACTGCCGCAGACCCCGGCCGGGGTCGCGCTGCTGGCGTTGCGCCGCTACGACCGGGTCGAGCTGGCCGCACCTGCCGTCCAGGACGTGCTGCGGCTGGTCGGCGACCGCACCTTCGACCTGGTGATGGCGAACGAGGCCAGGTCGATGGCGGTGGCCCACCGGATCGCCGCCGGTGCGCCCGTGGTCGCCGACATGCACGAGTGGGCTCCGGAGGAACGGGCGCACGTACGGTCGTGGCGGCTGCTGGTCAAGCCGTTCATGACCTACCAGTGCGCCAAGTACCTGCCGAAGATGGCCGCGGTCACCGTGGTGAACGACGCCATCGGCAAGCTCTACCAGGAGCGTTTCGGGGTGCTGCCGCACACCGTGCGCAACGCGGGGCCGTTCCGCGAGTCGCAGCCCAGCGAGATGGTCCCCGGCCGGATCCGGTTGGTGCACAGCGGCGGCGCGGTGCCCGGCCGCAACATCGAGGCGCTCATCGAGGCCGTGCAGCGGCTCGATCAGCGGTTCAGCCTCGACCTGTACCTGGTGCCGGCCAGGGACGGCGGCCGGTACCTGGACAGCCTGCGCGCCCTGATCGCCGGCGACCGGCGCATCGCGCTGCACCCACCGGTCCGCCCGGACGAACTGGTGGACACGCTGCACGGCTACGACGTCGGCCTGTTCAGCCTGCCGCCGCTGACCCCGAACCACCGGCTGATGCTGCCCAACAAGATCTTCGACTACGTCCAGGCGCGGCTGGCCGTGGTGTTCAGTTCCGCCGTGGAGACCGACCGGCTGATCAACGAGCACGAACTCGGCCCCATCGCGCCCGACCCGTCCGCCGAGGCACTGCGCGCCACGCTGGCGCCGCTCACCGAGGACCAGGTCCGCACCTACAAGCAGAACGCGGACAAGGCGGCCAAGGTGCTCAACTCGGCCGAGGACTCCGCCGTGACGCGGACCGTGGTGGGAAACCTGCTGGCCAAGACGGCTCAGTAGGATTTCACCGTGACAATCTCCGAGGACACTGTGAGTGACGGGTCTGCGCACACCGGTCCGGCACAACCCTCTGTCCTGCACGTCAACGACGCCGCGTTCACCGCGCAGCGGATGATCACCGAGGCCCGCCACCGCGGCTACACCTGGGACTACCTGCCCAAGGCCGCCCCCGCCCAGGAATGGCGCGGCCTGACCGGAAAGGCCCGCAAGGCCGTCATCGGCGGCACCTGGGTGGCCCGCCTGGCGGTGCGGGCGCGCCGGCACGACATCGTGCACGTGCACTCGGCGTCCACACTGGCCCACTCGCGGCTCGGCGCGCCCCGCTACGTCGTGCACTGCCACGGCACCGACGTCCGCACCGCCCAGTACCAGCCACGCTGGACCGAGACCATCCGATCCGGGCTGCGGGACGCCGAGGCGGTCTTCTACGCAACGCCCGACCTGGCCGAACACGTCCTCCCCCACCGGTCGGACGCCGTCTACCTGCCCATACCGGTCGACGTGGTCGACATCCCGCGGTGGTCCCCCCGTCCGGACGGCCGGCCGGCGGTCCTGTTCGCGTCCCGGTGGACGGCGGACAAGGACGGCGACATCACCCAACTGGACGTGGCCAGGGAGATCGTGGCGGCCGTCGGCGACCGGGCCGACGTCATCGGCCTCGACTGGGGCACGCACGCGGCGGACGCGGCCGCCCTGGGCGTGCGGCTGGTGCCCCGCAGGGACCATGCCGCGTTCCTCGACCTGCTGGCCGGTGCGCACGCCGTGATCGGCCAGACCGCGGGCATCCTGGCCACCAGCGAGGTGGAGGCGCTGGCGGTGGGCGTGCCGCTGGTCGTGCCCGTGCCCCTGCCGCTGTACTCGGTGGATCCGCCGCCGGTGCTCGACGGCGGCCTCGCGGACGCGACGGCGGCCGTGGCCGCCCTCCTGGACGGCACCCAACCGCACGACCCGGACGCCGGCCGGACCTGGGCCCGCGAGGTGCACGGGGTCGCGCAGGTCGTGGACACCGTCGCCGCGGTGCACCGCGCGGTCGTGGCGGCCCGCCGGTGAGCGTCATCGAGACCAAGAAGCCGCAGGGCCTGGTCGGGCGGATGCTCCACCAGGTCCGCCTGGACGAGCCGCTGCGCACCTCCCTGGCCCGTGGCGGCGTGTACAGCACCATCGGCCTGGCCGCGCAGGGCGTGCTGCGGTTCGCCACCTCGTTCCTGGTCGGCCACCTGGCCGGCAAGTCCGAACTCGGCGTCGTCGCGTCGGCGATCGCCACCGCGCTGACGCTGGCGGTGCTCTGGCCGACGTCCACCGGCAGCGCGGCGTCGAAGTTCCTGGCCCGCGCCCGCGGCGCCGGCAAGCCGGACGAGGCCCGGTCGATCGCGGCCCACCTGCGGACGCGGACGGCGCAGACGGCGCTGTTCCTCGGTGCGGCCAGCATTCCCATCTGGATCGTGCTGGACCACGGCGCCTGGCAGGACGCGCTGGCCGTGGCCGCCCTGACCGTCGCCTACTCCGCCTACAGCTTCACCCGGGGCATCCAGTTCGGCGCCGGCCAGGTGCAGCGGGCCACGTCGTGGGACGTGACCAGCGTGGTCCTGGGCTTGGCCGGGCTGGCGGCGCTGCTGCTGGCCGGGGTGCGCGGGACCGTGCTGGTGCTGCCGCTGGTGTTCACCTACGGCCTGTACGCGGTGGCCGGCTGGCCCTATGCCGGCCAGGGCAAACCGGTTCGCGAGCGGCGCCGGGAGCTGGACGTCTTCGTCGTCCTCGGTGCCGTCGGGTCGCTGGCCAGCACCGGGTTTCTCCAGTTGTCGCAGATCGCCGCGAAGCTGGCCGGTGGCAACGCCAGCGCCGGTCAGTACGCCGCCGCGCTCAGCCTGGCCACGCCCGCCTCGCTGCTCGCCGGGTCGCTGAGCCTGGTGCTGCTGCCGTCGCTGTCCGAGGCGTGGGGCCGCGCCGACCTGGACGGCTTCCGCGCGCAGACCGACCGGGCCACCAAGGGACTGGCCGTGGTCATGGTGGCCATCTTCGGCACGATCATCGTGTGCAGCCGGCTGATCGTCGGCGTGATCTGGGGATCCCGGTTCGCCGGGGCGGAGAACATCCTGCCGATCCTGGTGGTCGCCCTGCTCGCCACGAATCTCGGCCTGGCCAGCGTCAACGCGCTCACCACGCGGTCCCAGTGGGGCAACGCGCTCACCTCGATCACCAGCATCGGCGGCATGACCGTCGGCGCGGTGATGTGGTTCGTCGTCACCCCGCGACTCGGCCTGACCGGTGTGGCCCTGGGCTACGTGTGCGGGACGGTCGTCATGTCCGGCATCCCGATGGCCGTCGTGTGGCGCCAGGACCACCACCGGTGGAGCCTGATGATCGGCAAGGTGCTGCTCGGCCTCGCGGTGGCCGGCGGCATGGTCGCGGTGGAGCACATCGCCGACCTGCCGCTGCTGCTCGACCCGGCGTTCGCCGCGGTGTTCCTCGCCCTGTGGTGGGCGCTCAACCCGGCTGTGGTGGCCGGGTTGCCGATCCCGTTCCCGCGCCGCCGCAGGCGGTCCTAGTCGGCCGAGCGCCGGTACAGGAAGAACGACGACATCAGGTCCACATCGGACGGCGGCTCGACCCTGCGGTCCAGGTGCCACTGTGGCCGGTGGTCCGCGATCCACTTGGTGAAGTCGCGGTGCCGCTCGTGCGGGGTCTGCTCGTCGTCGAACGTGTCGTTGCAGCAGATCACCACGTACCGCTCGGCGGAATCGAACAACCGGGTCATGTAGTCGGTGAAGACCTCGTCCTCGACCAGGTGGAAGATCACTTCCATGGACAGCGCCAGGTCCCCGCGCAGCCAGCCGGCCGGGTCGGCCAGGTGCGCCGGGTCGTAGCACAGGAAGCTCTTGGTCGGGTCGCCGCGGAACCGCTCGATGCACATCCGCACCGCCGTTGCCGACATGTCCAGTCCGACGTAGCGCGGGTACTTGGCCAGGCTGAGCTGGTTGCCGTCACCACAACCCAGGTCCACGACCGAGGTGACCCCCAGTTCGGCCACCCAGCGGTTGACGACCTCCGCCTTCCACTCGGCCTGCCGGCCGTAGGAGCCGGCGCCGGAGTTGCCGCCCTTGGCGTACCGGTTCTCCCAGTAGTCCGCGGTGCCCGGGAACAACCGGCGGCGCAGCGCGACACCGCCCGACGAGTGGCTGAGCTTGCTCAGCGTGGATCGAATGCTCACGGCGGGCAACCCTAACTGGTGGCGTCGGACTCGGTCAGCCGGCCGTCGGCTTCGGTGTACCCGGCACCGGTCAGCGGGCAGACCCACCGGTCGCCCTCCTGGCGCAGCGGCGCGC
This sequence comes from Pseudonocardiaceae bacterium, assembly GCA_035273045.1. GTDB lineage: Bacteria > Actinomycetota > Actinomycetes > Mycobacteriales > Pseudonocardiaceae > DATEPR01. The sequence continues at coordinate 9,773 of DATEPR010000512.1, forward strand.
CCGCCTTGCCGACCCAGCCCCGCTGGTGCGCGGGCACCCCCATGACCAGGGCGAAGTCCGGCACGTCCCGGGTGACCACGGCACCGGCGGCGACCGTGGCCCAGCGGCCGATCCGCACCGGCGCCACACACACCGCGCGGGCGCCGATCGACGCGCCCTCGGCGATCGTCACGCCGACGGCGTGCCAGTCGTCCGCGCTCTTCAGCCCGCCGTCCGGGTTGACCGCCCTCGGGTAGGTGTCGTTGGTGAGCACGGCGGCCGGGCCGATGAACACGCCCGGTGCCAGTTCGGCCGGTTCGTACACCAGGGCGTGGTTCTGGATCTTGCAGTTGTCACCGACCCGCACGCCGGTGCCGATGTAGGCGCCTCGGCCGACGATGCAGTTCTCGCCGATCTCGGCGTCCTCGCGCACCTGCGCCAGGTGCCAGACCTTGGTGCCCGCGCCGAGTTTCGCGGTGTCCGCGACATCGGCGCCCGGTGCGACGAAGGCCATGCCGGTCACGCCTTCCCGATCGCGCGGTACGTCACGCCCGGCCAGCCCTCCGCCGAGCTGATCCGCCGACCGTCCACAAAGGTCACGATGCCGGGCAGGTCGTCCGGGCCGAGTTCGGCGTACTCGGGGTGGTTCGCCTGCACCACGGCCGCGTCCACCTTCTCGCCCAGGTGGTACGGCTCGAAGCCGAGCCTGCGCAACTCGTCGTCGGTGTACATCGGATCGTGCACCAGCGGCGTGGCGCCCCTTGCCCGCAGGGCTTCGACGGTCGCGAACACGCCCGAGAACGCGGTCTCCTTGACGCCACCCCGGTAGGCCGCGCCCAGCACCACCACCCGGGCGCCGCTCAGGTCACCGTGGGCGCCCTCCAGCAGGCCGATCGTGTAGTCCGGCATACCGGCGTTGGCCTCCCGGGCGGCCCGCACGACCGTGGCGTCCGGGTCGTTCCACAGGTACAGCCTCGGGTAGACCGGGATGCAGTGTCCACCGACCGCGATGCCCGGTTGGTGGATGTGGCTGTACGGCTGGGAGTTCGACGCATCGATCACCTGGTAGACGTCGATGCCGGCGGTCGCGGCGAAGCGCGCGAACTGGTTCGCCAGGCCGATGTTGACGTCCCGGTACGTGGTCTCGGCCAGTTTGGCCAGTTCGCTCGCCTCGGC
>DATEPR010000513.1:0-4572 GCA_035273045.1 Pseudonocardiaceae bacterium
AGGGCGTCGTGGTCCGGCGTGCCGGGTTCCGCGGTGAACAGCACGACGTGCTGGTCGCGTTCGGGCACGGCCAGGATGTCGCAGTTCAGGGTGATCGGGCCGACCTGCGGGTGGTTGATCGTCTTGGCCAGGTGCCGCTGGTCGGACAGCTCTGGGTCGCGCCACAGCGCGGCGAACTCGGGACTGCGCCGCAGCAGTTCGCGGACGAGTTGCCGGGTGGCGGGGTCGCGGGGATACCGCGCGGCGGTCACGCGCAGGTGCCCGGCGGCGAAGCGCCCGAAGTCCCCGTCGCCGGTGACGCCGAACAGCGGTCGGCTCGGATCGGGGCGCAGGAAGTAGCGCCGGATGAGGTTGCGTTCCGCCCGGGGCCGCGCCGAGAAGTCCTCCAGCAGCGCCGCCGCGAGCGGGTTCCAGGCGAGGACGTCGTACTTCGCGTCGAGCACGATGGCGGCGGTGTCCGGCATCCGCTCGATCATGTCGAGGATCCGGTCGGGCACGTCGGGCGACGGGCCGGGCGGCTCGACCGGTTGGCCGCCCAGCGTGTAGAGGTGGGCGCGTTCGGCGTCGTTGAGGCGCAGCGCCCGGCCCAGCGCCGCCAGGACGTGCCGGGACGGCCGGGGACCGCGGGCCTGTTCCAGCCGGGTGTAGTACTGCGCCGAGATGTGCGCCAGCTGCGCCACCTCCTCGCGGCGCAGGCCGGGAGTGCGCCGGCGCCCGGTCGCCGGCAGGCCGACCGCCGCCGGGGTGATCCGCTCGCGGTGCAGCCGCAAGAACCGGCCCAGTTCCCGCTTGTCCACACGTCGAGGATGCCCCTGTCGTGGCCACTCAGCCAGGTACCGTCAGGGCCTGCCACGGACGTGCGGTTTCGGTGCACGGTGGAGTCATGACCCGCACCGGAATGCTGGCCGGCAAGATCGCGCTCGTCACCGGGGCCAGCCGCGGCATCGGCGCCGCCGCGGCCGGCCTGTTCGCCAGGGAGGGCGCGACCGTCGTCCTGGCCGCCCGCACCGAGAGCGCCCTGCGGGCCGTCGCGGCCGGCATCCCGGGCGCCTCCCACGTGGTCGTCGACGTCGGCGACGTGGCGAGCATCGAGGCGGCGGTGGCCACGGTGGTCGACCGGCACGGCCGGCTCGACGTCGCGTTCAACAACGCGGGGATCGGTGTGCCACCGCACCCCGTCGCGGACTTCCCCGAGGACGAGTTCGACCGCGTCCTGCGCGTCAACTTCAAGGGCGTCTTCTACGCGGTGGCGGCGGAGGTCCGGGCGATGCTGCCGGGCGGCGGCGGGGCGATCGTGAACACCAGCAGCGTGGGCAGCCTGCGCGGCAACCCGGCGCTGCCCGCGTACGCGGCGGCCAAACGAGCCGTCAACAGCGTCACCGCGTCGGCGGCCGTGACGTACGCCCCGAACGGCGTCCGGGTCAACGCGATCGCGCCGGGCCTGACGATCACCGACATGGTCGAGGACTGGAACCGCCACGACCCGGGCGTCATCGACCGCATCATCGCGGCCACACCGCTGGGCCGCGCCGCCACACCGGAGGAGATCGCCGAGTCGGCGGCCTGGCTGCTGAGCGACCGCGCGTCGTACGTGACGGGCGTGGTGCTCCCGGTCACCGGCGGCGCCGCCGTCTGACCCGGTACCGGCGGCCGGTGTGGTAGGACGGTGCGGATGGCGGACGATCCGGCGCGGCACCGACGGTGGCTGTCGCACCTGCGAATGGACTTCCGTCCGCTGCGCACGTCGCCGGACTTCCGCCGGCTGTTCGCCAGCCGCACGGTCACCCTGCTGGGCAGCCAGATCACCGAGGTCGCCCAGCTGGTGCACCTGACCGAGCTGACCAGGAATCCGCTGGCGGTGGGCCTGCTGGGCGCGGCGCAGGTGGTGCCGATCGTGCTGTTCGGCCTGTACGGCGGGGTGCTGGCCGACCGGCTGGACCGGCGCCGGCTCGCGCTGTGGTGTGAGGGCGGGCTCGCGGTGGTCACCACCGGGCTGGTGGTGGACGCGGCGCTGCCACACCCCGCGCTGTGGCCGCTGTACGCGGCCGCCGCCGGCATCATGTCGCTGTCCGCGCTGCAACAACCTTCCCTGGACGCCGCCGTGCCACGGGTCGTGGCCAAGGACCAGATCGCGGCCAGCGCCGCACTCGTGTCCATCTCGTCCACCAGCACCGCGGTCGTCGGCCCGGCCGTCGGCGGCCTGCTGGTGGTGGGTCCGGGTGCCGCGTGGGCGTACGGCATCGACACGGCCACCTTCGTGGTGTCGTTCCTGCTGCTGTTCGGCCTGCGCGCGATGCCGCGCACGGACGGCGAGGTCGATCCGCGCGGCCTGCGTGGCGTGCTGGACGGCCTGCGCTACGCCGTCGACCGTCGTGACCTGCTCGGCTCCTACCTGGTGGACCTGGTGGCCATGATCTTCGCGTTCCCGGCGGCGTTGCTGCCGTTCATGGCCGTCGAACTGCGCGCGGAATGGGCGCAGGGACTGCTGTTCTCGGCCAGCGCGGCCGGTGCGCTGCTGGCGTCGGCGACCAGCGGCTGGATCCGCCACGTCCACCGCTACGGCCGCGCGATCGCGTGCTCGGCCGCGACGTGGGGCGTGGCGCTGGTCGGGTTCGGCCTGTCCCGCGACATCGGCATGGCCGTGGCGTTGCTCGTCATCGCCGGCGGCGCCGACGAGTTCAGCGGCATCTTCCGGGACACGCTGTGGAACACCACCATCCCCGACCGGATGCGCGGCCGCATGGCCGGCCTGGAGTTGCTGTCCTACGGCGGCGGCCCGGTACTCGGCCAGATCCGCGGCGGCGCGGTCGCCGGCCACTTCGGCGTGCGGCGAGCGGTGTGGACGGGCGGCGTGGCGTGCGTGGTGGCGGTCGGCGCGATCTGCGCGGCCCTCCCCCGCCTGTGGTCCTTCGACGCCGCACCACCACCGGACCACGTAGTCCACGATGGACTCTAGTGTCGCCGGACGGAAACCGATGGCGGTCGTCCTGATCGTTGGGCGACAATGCCGGCCGTGCGTCCGTGGCTGATTGCCATGATCATGGGGCCGTCCGGAGTCGGCAAGTCGAGCGTCGCGACCGTGGAGCGACGGCGTCGACCGAACGGACGCGGCCCTGAGCCTCGCGCGCCCGGTCCGTCCATGAGCATCGGAAGGGGTGGAAGCGGTGATCGTGACGCGGCGGTGGGTGACGGCCGATCGGACGTGGTTCGCGGTGGCGGGCCTGGACGACACGTTGGCGAGCGCGGCCGAGCGGATGGGCTATCGACCGAGGGATGGCTGGTGGTGCCGGCAGTATCCGAGCAACGCACCGCATCTGGAATCGGCCTGGCACACCTTCACCGAACAGGCGGAACGGATGCTGCGTCAGGGCGCGCGGCGGGAACCGGTGCCGTGGCGGCCGGCGCTGCGCCTGCTGTGCCAGCGCACCGCGGACAGCGGCGTGGACTGGTGGCTGACGGGCAGTGCCGCGTTGGCGGTGCGCGGAGTGCGGGTCGAGCCGGGCGACCTGGACCTGGTCTGCGCGGTCGCGGACGTGCACCGGCTGGGTGATCTGCTGGCCGATGTGCTGATCGACCCGGTGGCCCCGCCGCTGAACGAGGACAGCGGATGGATCAGTGCATGGTGGGGCCGGGCGTTCGCCGAGGCTCGAATCGAATGGGTGGCTGGTGTGCGGTCGGGTGCCGACCGGCCCGAGCCGAGCGATTTCGGTCCCGTGGCGGCCACGCGGTTGGAGAGTGTCGACTGGGAGGACTGGCGTATTCGGGTGCCGCCGTTGGCGATGCAGCGCGAGGTCAGCCGTCGCAGGGGGTTGAGCGCGCGGGTCGCCGCGATCGACGCGGTCCGCTAGAACCGATGTCGGCGTTGCTGACCGCGGCCGCGCTGTCGGCGGTCACCGCGGGCGCCATCGCCCAGCGACTGAGCGATCTGGGTTTCTCGTTGCTGACCGCTCCCTTGCCACCATCAACGGAGCCTCGGGCGGCGTCGGGACGATGGCAGTCCTCACCCACGGAGGTGCCCTCGGCGGGTGCGACGACGACATCGAGTTCGAGTTCGCGCTCGACTTGATCCTCGACGGCCTCGGCCGCCTCCAGGGTGGAACTGACGAATGAGACCGCGGCGCTGCTCAGTCGCCCCGCTGTGCCGTGGCCTGGTACCAGTACGCCGTGGTCGTGATGTCGGCGTCGGTCAACGGCCGGTAGCGCCTCCCCCGCCAGCCCAGCGCCTGGATGGTCACCCGTAGCTCGCGTGCGAAGCAGATCGGGTCGCGCACGTGCCAGCGGTACATGCCCAGTCGCTGGTCCGCGCCATAGATCTCGTCCGGCGGCAGCACCTGGTGCAGGCCAAGATACGGGCTGGTGTACCGGTGGTAGCGGCCGCCGAGGTCGAAGTTCCAGGCACCGCCGAAGTAGTCCTCGGTCCCGGTGCCGCAGATGGTCGGGAACTCGGTGTCACCGTCCAGGTAGAACTTCACCTCCCCCTCGCCCCACCAGCCCGGTGCGCCGGGCCGGATCGCCAGATACGTTCCCACGTAACGGCCCTGACCCCGGACACCGTCCACAATGGTGTGTACC
>DATEPR010000514.1:0-14942 GCA_035273045.1 Pseudonocardiaceae bacterium
CGACCTGCGCACCGACGACGGCCGGGCGACGCTGGCGGACCTGGTGGCCGGCGCGGACGTGCTGGTGCAGTCGTTCCGGCCGGGCACGCTGGCCGCACGGGGATTCGGGCCGGGACGGCTGGCCGAGCTGAGTCCGGGCATCGTGGTGGTCGACCTGTCCGCGTACGGCCACGCCGGCCCGTGGCGGGCGCGCCGGGGCTTCGACAGCCTGGTGCAGGTGGCCAGCGGGATCGCCGCCGACGGGATGGGGGAGCGGCCGGGTGCGTTGCCGTTGCAGGCGCTGGACCACGGCACCGGCTGGCTGTCGGCGGCGGCGGTGACGACGGCGCTGCGCAGGCGGCACGCCGAGGGTGGTTCGTGGTGGGTGCGGCCGGCACTGGCCAGGACCGGTGCCTGGCTGGACGACCTGGGCCGGGTCCCGCCCGACGGCGGCACGGAGCCCGGCCCGGCGGACGTGGCCGGGCTGATGGCTGCCATGGACAGCCAGTTCGGCCGGGTGGACCACGTCCGGGTGCCGGGCGACCTGCCCGGCGCCCAGCCGTGCTACGCGTTCGGCCCGCGGCTGCCGGGCGGCGACCCGGCGGCCTGGGAGTGACTCACGACTCGGTGGGGACCAGCCGCAGCGAGATCGAGTTGATGCAGTAGCGCTGGTCGGTGGGCGTGCCGTAGCCCTCGCCCTCGAACACGTGGCCGAGGTGGCTGTGGCAGGTGGCGCACAGCACCTCGGTGCGCACCATGCCCAGGTCGCGGTCCTCGCGCAGGATCACGCTGTCCCCGGCCAGCGGCGACCAGAACGACGGCCAGCCGCAGTGTGACTCGAACTTGGTGTCGCTGCGGAACAGTTCGGCACCGCACGCCCGGCACTCGTACACGCCGGTGGTCTTGGTGTCGGTGTACTCACCGGTCCACGGCCGCTCGGTGGCGGCCTGCCGCAGCACGGCGTACTCGGCCTTGCTCAGTTGCGAACGCCACTCCTCGTCCGATTTCGCGACCTTGGGGGTGGCACCGACGACGGGTTTCATACCTCAAAGATAACACCGTTTTTCGGCTACTGGCCGAACGTGCTGAACACCTCGCCCAGCGTCTGCCACACCGCCCACAGCACGCCCAGCAACAGCAGTCCGACCAGGATGAGGGCGGTCAGCCTGCGGTGGCCGTTGGCCCGGTTGGCCGAGTTGGCGAACTCGGAGAAGCCACGCACATATCCCTCGACGGTGAAGGAGTTCGCCGGGGCCTGCATCCGCCGCAGATGGTCGGCGAAGGCCCGGGTCTCCGGGTCGTCGGGGTCCAGGCCGATCAGCTCGTCGGCCACGTTCAGCTCCTCGCCGCCGGGTTCCGGTTCCCCGTCGTCGCGTTGAGCGTTCACCACACCCCCACCGTAACCGCGTGGGCCGCGACCGGTCACCCCGTGCCGGACAGAATGCCGGCCGGGCGGATCGCGCCGACCGGTGCACCGTGGCCGAGTACCGGAACCTCGGCCAGGCCGGCCAGCGCGTCCGCCGGGACGCCGAGCCGGCGCAGTGCGGCCGCCATCACCACGTTCCGGGCGCGTGGCGTGCCGTCGGCGATCTTCAGCGCGACCGCCCGGCCGTCCGGCAGGCCGATCGCGTACACACCCTCGGCGCCGTCCTTGGCCACCGCGCCGGGCAGCGCCCGCATCAGCCGCGCCACGTCGCTGCCGGTGCCGCCGACCCACTCCGGGTAGCCGGCCATCGCCGACCGCACCCGGTGCTCCGCGGTGCCGTCCGCGCCCAGCGCGACCGAGTGGAACGCCCGCGCCAGGCCGACCAGGCTGAACCCGAACAGTGGCGCGCCGCAGCCGTCCACGGCCACCTTGGTGACCGGTTCGCCGGCCAGGTCGCCGATCGTCTCCCGGATGGCGACCTGCAGCGGGTGGTCCGGGTCGCGGTAGGTCGCGGTCGGCCAGCCGTTGCGCACGCAGGTGGCGAGCATCGCGGAGTGCTTGCCGGAGCAGTTCATGTAGAGCGGCGCCGGGGCGGTGCCGGCGACCACCATGGCCGCCCGTGACGGCTCGTGCCTCGGCAGGTCCGGCGTGCACTGGAGATCGTCCGGGGTCAGGCCGGCGCCGGCCAGGATGCGGCGCACGCCGTCGACGTGGAACGGCTCACCGGGATGGCTGGCGCAGCCCAGCGCCAGCAACTCGTCCTTCAGGTCCAGCCCGTGGCGGACCATCGTCAAGCCCTGCAACGGTTTCGCCGACGACCGGGGATACGTCGACGCATCCGGCTGGCCGACGGCGAACGCCACCGACCCGTCCGTGGCCAGGCCGACCACCGAACCGCGGTGTTCGGACTCGACCCAACCGTTCCGCCATACCTCGGCGACCACCTGGTGCACGCCGGACTCCTCTCCTGTGGGCCTTGACAGTAGTGTTCGAGACGCGCTGGACTGATGACCTTCTTTCGAAACTGCCGACTGTCAACTGTTGACACTATCCTGGAGACGTCATGGCGGACGCCGTCGTGCGGCGGCAGAGCCTCGCCACGCAGACCGTGGACGTGCTGCGGGAACTCGTCCTGACCGGGGAGATCCCACCGGGCGGCCGGGTGAACGAGGTCGAGCTCGCGCAGCGCATGCGCATCAGCAGGGGACCGCTGCGGGAGGCCATCCGGCACCTGGTCAGCGAGGGCCTGCTCGTCTACGTGCCGCACCGGGGCACGCACGTGCCGCAGGCCGACCTGCCCGAGCTGTACGCCCTGTTCGAGCTGCGCTCGGCGCTGGAGTGCGCGGCGGCGCGGCTGGCCGCCGCCCGCCGGACCGACGCCCAACTGGCCGCGCTACGGTCGGTCAGCGCCGAGTCGCGGGCCCGGTTCGACTCCGGCCGGCGCTTCCCGTACCGGCTGGACCTGGCGTTCCACGCCAGCCTGCTGGACGCGGCGGCCAGCCCGCGGATCGCCGACCAGGTGCGGCTGGTGCAGCAGCAGGTGATCCTGCTGCGCAGCCGGCTCCCGGCGGACGCGGCGCACGGCAGGGCGTCCCTGGCCGACCACGACGCGCTCGTCGAGGCGATCGCGGCCGGTGACCAGGAGCAGGCGGTGCGGGTGATGGCCACCCACCTGGACCGGGTGCGGGACCAGATGGTGGCCGCGCTGGCCGACCGGCGACTGGAAAGGGTGGGGTATGCCTGACGAGCTGGAGCCGTGGCAGTGGCCGGAGGCCACCTGGCGGGAGCACGTGGACCGGGTGCGTGCCGGCCGTCCGCTGGTCCCCACGCCCTGGCCCGGCGGCGCCAGGATGGCGGTGGCGCTGTCGTTCGACTCCGACCACGAGACGATCCCGCTGCGGTCCGGCGAGACCAGCCCCGGCAAGCTGTCGCAGGGCGAGTACGGCGCCAGGGTCGGCGTCCCGCGCATCCTGGACCTGTTGTCCCGCTATGGGATTCCCGCCACGTTCTTCGTGCCGGCCGTGTGCGCGCTGCTCCGTCCCGATGAGATCCGGTCCTATGTGGACGCCGGCCACGAGGTGGGCATCCACGGGTGGATCCACGAACGGAACGTGCTGCTGGACGAGGCGACCGAACGCCAACTGGCGCGGCGGGCGTTCGACACGCTGAGCCAGGCGGCCGGCGTCGCTCCGGTGGGCATCCGCACGCCGTCCTGGGACTTCAGCCACCACACCCTGGCCATCTCCCGGGAACTGGGCCTGGTCTACGACTCGTCGCTGATGGCCGACGACGAGCCCTACGAGATCCTGGCGGCCGGCGAGCCCACCGGCATGGTGGAGATCCCGGTGGAGTGGATCCGGGACGACGCGCCCTACTTCACGATGGACCGGTTCACCGGCACCCGCCCCTACACCGCGCCCCGGCAGGTGTTGACGGTCTGGCGGGACGAGTTCGACGCCGCCTACGCCGACGGTGGCCTGTTCCAGCTCACCATGCACCCGCACGTCATCGGCCACCGCTCGCGCATGGCGATCCTGGCCGAGCTGGTGTCCTACATCAAGGGCCACGCCGGGGTGTGGTTCGCCACCCACGCGGACGTCGCGGCGGCGGTGCTCGCCGCTTAGCGCTGATGGGCCGCTGCCAGCCGGGTCAGGTCGTCCGGCGGTTCCGGGCGGGCGTTGGACAGGCCGAGGTGACGGATCAGGCCCGCGTCCCGCAACCGCGCCAGCGCGCCGAAGTGCTCGGCGATCGAGTCCATTCCGGACAGCCGCAGGTTCACCAGGTCCAGGTGGTCCCGGCCGAGCTGGCGCAGGTTCTCCTCCACGTCGCCGCGCAACTGCTCCGGCGTGGCCAGCGGCAGCCACTCGCCGGACGGGTCCCGGCGCGGCCCGACCTTGGTGGCGATGACCAGGTCGTCCGGGTACGGCGACAGCGCGGTGTTGACCAGCTCGTTGGCCGAGCGCGGCGCGGAGAAGTAGAAGGCGGCGGTGTCGATGTGGTTGACGCCGAGTTCGACCGCCCGGCGCAACACCCTGATCGCCTGGTCACGGTCGCGGGGAACGGCGTCGGGTGCGCAGGCGGTGCCGCGTTGGGGCAGCCGCATCGCGCCGAACCCGACTCGGTTGACCGGCAGGTCCCCGAGCGTCCAGGTGCCTGCCGCTGCCGCGCCGGTCACGGTGCGCCGTGCAGTTGCCGGTCGGCCGGCCCGGCCATGAAGCGGGTGAAGCGGACCGTCAGGCCGGCGCGCTGCGGTGAGCAGCAGAACGGGCCGGCGGTGGCCTGGGCGCTGGGCGGCAGCGGGGCCAGCCGGATGGTGCGCCACGGCTGCGCGGCCACCCGGGCGCGGATGGTCAGGGCGTCGCCGGCCCTGCTGACCCTGATGGTGACCGGCCGGCCCGCCCACTCCGGCACGGGGGACTGCGACCAGTCGGACACGCCGTTGGTCACCACGGCACCCAGTTGCGGCTCGCCGTCGGACAGTTCCATGCCCGCCTTGACCCACGTCCTCGGGTCGACCCGCACCATCAGCCCGGCCTGGTCGTACGTTTCCTCGAAATCGGCGACGAACGTCACCTCCATGGCCGTGCCGCCGGCCAGCGGCGCGAGCAGGGCGTGCCCGCTGTCGGTGACGAAACCGTAGCTGGTGGTCCGCCAGAAATCGCTGTTCTTCGCCGTCGTCACCACCAGGTCGGGGCCGTCCAGTCGGGCGTCCGGCGGTTCGTTGAGCCAGATGCCGGTGTCCCATCCGACGTGCCGCATTCGGTGTGCCCCCCGGGGGATATTGGGTCGCGAAACCGCCGACCGGTGACCAGACTGCGGATCATGCTGGCACGAGAACTGCACGAGGACAATCGGCTCTCCTGGAACTCGGCGACCAGGGCGCACAACTCGCACAAGGGAGACCAGGCCGGCTTTCTGCGCTCCGGCGGCAGCACGCTGTTCCCGGAGGAGGTGGAACTCCTCGGTGACGTCTCCGGCCGGCGGCTGGTGCACCTCCAGTGCAACTCGGGTCAGGACTCGCTCAGCCTGGCCGCGCTGGGCGCCGACGTGACCGGCGTGGACATCAGCGACGAGGCGGTCGGCTTCGCCGCCCGGTTGTCCGCCGAGTCCGGGATACCGGCCACGTTCACCCGGTCGGACCTGTTCGACTGGTTCGACCAGGCGCGGACCGCGGGTGACACGTTCGACGTCGCGTTCAGCTCCTACGGCACCATCGTGTGGCTGTCCGACCTGGACGCTTGGGGCGCCGGCATCGCGTCCGTGCTGCGGCCCGGCGGCCGGTTCGTGTTCGTGGAGTTCCACCCGGTGATGGGCATGTTCGACTGGGAGTGGCAGCCGAAGCACGACTACTGGATGCGCCGCCACGCCCACGAGACCTTCCCGAACGGTGTCGGCGACTACGTGCGCGCCGCCGGGCACGGCCTGGTTCCGTGGGGCTACCAGGAGGGCATGCCCGAGGTGCCCGATCCCCGCCGGTGCCACCAGTTCGCGTGGGGGATCTCCGACGTCATCGGTGCGCTGCGCGGCGCCGGGCTGGTCCTGGACGTGTTCCGCGAGTACCCGTACTCCAACGGCACCGTCTTCGGAGCCCGGATGCGCGAGCTGCCCGGCCGGCGGTTCGCGCCACCGGCCGAGTTGCCCGACTTCCCGCTGATGTACGGGATCCGCGCGCTCAAGCCGTGAACTCGACCCGGCCCCGGTCGAGCACCACCTGGTCGCCCACGCTGGTGCGGAAGGTGACCGTCCCGCCGTCCTGCCACGCCGTGACGACGAGTTCGTCGCCCGGTGTCACCGGCTTCGTGAACCGTCCATCCACACTGGACAGTCGTGTCGGGTCGCCGTCGGCGAATGCGTTGACCAGCAGGCGAACCGTGCTGCCGTAGGTGGCCAGTCCGTGCAGGATCGGCCGGGCGAACCCGGCGGCCGCGGCGAACTTCGGGTCGGCGTGCAGCGGGTTGCGGTCGCCGGTCAGCCGGTACAGCAGGGCCTGGTTGACCGCCGTCGGGAACCGCAGCTCCGCGTCCGGCGCCCGTTCCGGCACGGCGAAGTCGCCGGACGGGCCGCGCTCGCCACCGAACCCGCCGGCACCCCGGACGAACACCGAGGACCGGGTGGCGAACATCGGCGTGCCGTCCGCCGGGTCGGTGCCGGTGGTGGTGCTGACCACCAGCGCGCCGGAACCCTTGTCCCAGATGTCGGTGACCCTCCTGGTCAGCTCGACCGACCCGGCGACCGGCAGCGGCCGGTGCCGGGTCAGCGCCTGCTCGGCGTGCAGCAACTGGGTGAAGTCGACCCCGGTCAGGCCGATCTGCGGGCCGCCGAACTGGGCCAGCACGATCGCGTACGTGGGCAGCGCCACCTGCGTCACGCCGGCCGTGTTCTCCGTGGTGTAGGCGAGCTCCTCGGTCGGGTCGAGCTGGCCGGCGCCCACGCCCAGCGCGTACAGCAGCGTGTCGTCGGACGTCCACGTCCTGGTCCACGGACCGCGTTCGACGCCGATGACGCTCGTGTCGATGGCCATCAGCCCAGCGTCCCGCGCACGCTGGCGTGGCCGCGCAGCAGGTTGCGGGCGATGGTGCGCCGCTGGATCTCGTCGGTGCCCTCGTAGATCCGCAGCAGCCGCAGCTCCCGGTACCAGCGCTCCACGGGCAGTTCCCGGGTGTAGCCCATGCCGCCGTGGATCTGGAGCACCCGGTCCACGATCTCGTTGGCCTTGACGCCGCCGAACAGCTTCGCCATGGACTGTGCCTGGCGCGAGTCCAGCCCGGAGTCGACCTGCCAGGCGGCGTGCAGCACCAGCCAGCGCAGCGCCTCGATCTCCACCGCGGAGTCGGCAAGCATCCACTGGATGGCCTGCCGGTTGGCGATCGGCTCGCCGAACGTGACCCGCGTCTTGGCCTGCTCGACGGCCATCTCGACCAGCCGCTCGCAGGCGCCCAGCGCGCGGGCCGGCAGCAGGTAGCGGCCCCGGCCGATCCACTGCATGGCCAGTTCGAAACCGCGGCCCAGTTCGCCGAGGATGTTCTCCTGCGGCACCCGGACGTTGTCGAAGATCAGCGCGGCGGGACCCCACTGGCCCATGGTCGGGATCGGCTCGGACTTCCAGCCCATGTCCCGGTCCACCAGGAAGCAGGTCACGCCGCCGTTGGCGCCCTTCTCCTTGTCGGTGACGGCGAACACCATGGTGAAGTCGGCCTCGTTGCCGCCGGTGATGAACGTCTTCTCACCGGTGATGAGCCAGTCGGTGCCGTCCCGGACGGCCGAGGTGCGGATGTTCTTGGCGTCCGACCCGGCGCCCGGCTCGGTGATGGCGAAGCAGGACCGCCGCTCGCCCTCGATGGTCGGGATCAGGTAGCGCCGCTTCTGCTCCTCGTTGGCGTGGAACAGGATGTTGTCGGCGGCGCCGCCGAACCGGAACGGCACGAACGACCGGCCGAGCTCCACCTCCAGCAACGCGGTCATCACGGCGGACAGGCCCATGCCGCCGTACTCCGTCGGGGTCTGCACGCCCCAGAACCCGGCCTCGCGCGCCTTCGCCTGGAGCGCGGCCAGTTCGGCCTGGGACAGCCCCGGCTCGCCGGACCGCTCGCGGCGCAGCACATCCTGCTCCAGCGGCATGATCTCGCGCCGGACGAACGTGCGGACCCAGTCGCGTACTTCCTTCTCCTCCGTGCTGAGAGTGAAATCCATCAGCCGCCCTCCGAAAACCGAACACTGTTAGGTTGTAAGGTAGTCCCGATGTCTGACTACCCGCAAGGGGGAGTGAGTTGGGCCGACCGCGCACGCCGGTCTTGAACAGGGAGCGCATCCACGCCGGTGCGCTCCGCATCGTGGACGCGGACGGCCTGGACGGGCTGTCCATGCGCCGGCTCGCCGCGGAACTGGGCGTCCGCGCGCCGTCCCTCTACGGGCACGTGGCCAGCAAGGAGGAGCTGCTGCACGCGGTGGCCAACGACGTGATGACGCAGGTCGACGTCAGCGCGTTCGCCGGCGGCGACTGGCAGCTCGGCTTACGGGTGTGGGCCAGGTCCTACCGGGCCGCATTGGCCACCCACCCGAACCTGGTGCCGTTCCTGGCGTACGGCCCGGCCCGCCGGGAGGCGTCGCTGCGCGCCGCGGACGCGGTGCACGGCGGCCTGGTCGGCGCCGGCTGGCCGCCGCGCTACGCCACCATGATCGGCGCCTCCACCAAGTACCTCGTGGTCGGCGCCGCCATGGGCTCGTTCTCCCGCGGCTTCGAGGACGACGTGCAGATCTACCGGGACCGCTACCCGAACCTGGTGGACGCGCCGTCACTGCGCGAACACGCCGACGAGATCGACGCGGCCTCGTTCGAACTGGCCCTGGACGCCTTCCTGGACGGCCTGGCCACGCTGTACCGCACGGTGGTCGGCCAGACGCCGTAGTCTCGCGACGTGGCCGAGCCTCTGCTGTTGACGGTGGACGGCCCGCACGGCGAACGCAGCGTGCGGGTGTCCAATCCGGACAAGGTCTACTTCCCGGCGCGCGGCGTCACCAAGCGCCAGGTCGTCGAGTTCTACCTGACCGTCGCCGACCCGCTGCTGCGGGTCCTGCGCGACCGTCCCACCACGCTCAAGCGCTTTCCGGACGGTGTGACCGGCGAACCGTTCTACGCCAAGCGGGTGCCCAAGGGCGCACCGGACTACGTCGAGTCCGTGCGGATCACGTTCCCGTCCGGCCGGCCCGCGGACGAGGTCTGCCCCACCGAACCGGCCGTGCTGGCGTGGGCCGCCAACCTCGGCACGCTGGACTTCCACCCGTGGCCGGTGCGCCGCCCGAACGTCGACCACCCCGACGAGTTGCGCATCGACCTCGACCCGCAGCCCGGCACCACGTTCGCCGACGCGGTGCGGGTGGCCGGCGTGCTGCGCGACGTGCTCGGCGACGCCGGCCTGACCGGATTCCCGAAGACGTCCGGCGGCCGGGGCATCCACGTGCTGGTGCGGATCCGGCCGGAGTGGGACTTCGTCGAGGTGCGGCACGCGGTGATCGCGCTGGCCAGGGAGGTGGCCCGGCGGGCGCCCGACCTGGCGACGGTGAACTGGTGGAAGGAGGAGCGCGGCGAGCGGATCTTCCTGGACTTCAACCAGGCGGCCAGGGACCGCACCATCGCGTCGGCGTGGTCGGTGCGCGGCACCGAACGGGCCACGGTGTCCACACCGGTGAGCTGGGACCAACTGGCCGGCGTCGAACCGGACGACTTCGACGTGTTCACCGTCCCCGACTGGCTGGCCGAACACGGCGACCCGTTGGCGGCCCTGGACGAGCGGGCCTACGGCCTGGAAACGGCACTGGAGTGGTACGCCCGCGACCTGCGCGACCACGGCCTCGGCGACATGCCCTACCCGCCCAACTATCCGACCATGCCCGGAGAGCCGAAGCGGGTACAGCCCAGCCGAGCCCGTTCGGACACCTAGCCACCCGGGCGGCGGTCGCGGCCCGCGCCCCGGCGGCGTTACCGTGAGTGTCCACGCCACTCCGGGAGGTTGTCATGACATCGACCGAGCACCCGCACGGCGGTTGTAGCTGCTGCGCCAACTGCACCGGACCGGGCTGCGGCTGCTGCTCCGGCTGCAAGTAGCCATCAGGGCGGGCAGGTCGTCGGGTTCGCCGGGACCGTGCCGTTGATCAGGTAGTGCTGCGCGGCCTGGGTCGCGCACGCGGACTGGCCCAGCGCGCCGTGCCCGGAGCCCAGCCAGTTGACCAGCACGCCGGAGTCCAGTTGCTGCGCGGTCCGCTGGCTGCCGGTGCCCGGCGTGACCGGGTCGTTGGCGGTGCTCAGCAGCAGGATCGGGGGCGCGCCCTTGCCGACCGGCTTGGGCAGCGGCTGGTCGGGCACCGGCCACGGCCCGCACAGCAGCAGGCTCTGCGCCAGCAGCCCACCGAACAGCGGGAACGCACCGGTCCACGCCTTCATGGTCGCGGCGACCTGGGCCGGTGCCAGCCGGTCCTGCTGGTCGTTGCAGCCGGACGCCAGGTCGGCGTCCAGCCGGGGCGGGTCGGTCGCGGTGCCGGCGACCACGGGTCCGACGAACGCGGCCAGCTCGGCGCCGTCGCCGCCGTGCGCCCGCGCGATCGCGGTCGCCAGCGCCGGCCAGTCGGACCGGTCGGCCAGGCCGGCCAGGACCGCGTTCAGGGCCGTGCCGTTGGTCAGTTGGCCGCCGTCGGCCAGCGGTTCCGGCCTGGTCCGCAACTGCGCCAGCAACTGTTCCAGGGTCGAGTCGGGCGCGCCGCCCAGCGGGCAGGCGCCGCGGCTCTGGCAGTCGCTGGCGAACGCGGTGAACGTGGCCTCGGCGGCGGCCGCCCGCGCCTTGGCGACGCCGGTCGCGTCCAGCGTCGGGTCGGGTGAGCCGTCCAGCACCATGCGGCCGACGTGGCCGGGGAACCGGTCGGCGTAGGCGGTCAGCACCCGGGAGCCCTCGCCGTGGCCGATCGCGTCGATCCGGCGCACGCCCAACTGCTGCCGGACGGTGTCCACGTCCTCGGCGGTGCGCTGCGTGTCCAGCGCCGCCGACCGGGTGTCCAGGGCCAGGATGCACTGCTGGCTGGCGTCCAGGCTGGCACCCAGCAGGCCGGTCAGGTCGGTGTCCGTCGGGTCGTAGTCGACGATCTGCTCGCGGTCGGCGGCCGGCACGCAGTGCACCGGGTCGGAGCCGCCGGTGCCCCTGCGGTCCATGCCGATCAGCGAGAACGTGTTCAGGAACGCCGGCGGCAGTTGCGCGGCCAGTTCCGCCGCGTACAGCGTGCCGGGCAGGCCGTTCAGGTCGTTGACCACCAGCAGCGGCGTCGGACCCTGGCCGACCTTGAGCAGTTGCAGCCGCACCAGGCCCTCACCGGGCGCGCTCGGCGAGTCCAGCGCGCTCACCACCCTGGCGCACTGGAACGTCAGGGTGGGCGGCAGCGTCACCGGGGACAGCCGCTGCCGGGTCACCGTGTCGCAGTCCGTCCAGCCGATCGCGCCCTGGGCCGGCCGTTCCAGCGGCGGCAACGCGCTGGACTTCGTCGGCGGCGGCGGGGCCTGCGCGGGCACCGACCCGGCGACCACCAGACCTGGCCGCTGGGACGGTCCGACCGTGCACCCGACCAGCAGCACGAGTGCCAGCGTGACCGTCGTGGTCACCGCGAGGGCGGACAGCCGGACGGGGGTGACCACTCGGTGATCCTCGCTTTCGCAAGTCATTTTCCAGCCACTGGTCGGCGGCTGGTGTTCGATGGGACAGGCGCCCGCCGACCCGCGGAGCGTCGCACCCTGGTGGTATGACCCTGGTGAGCACCCTTTCGGCCACATTATCCGGCCGTCGCGGACCGGCGAGGAGTGATGCGCGGTGGTGACCGCGAACGTGGAACGGGCGACCCGGCGGATCCTGCCGCGCGGGCTGCCGATCGTGGCCGCGCGCCGCGGGCTGGGCAGCGTGCCGCCGCCCGCGCTGGTGCTGGCCGGCATCTTCTGCGTCCAGATGGGCGCCTCGTTCGCCAAGCAGCTGTTCCCGATCGCCGGCGCGGTCGGCGTGGTGTCGCTGCGGCTGGTGTTCGCCGCGGTGATCCTGCTCGCGGTCTGGCGGCCGTCGCTGCGCCGCCTGACCCGGCAGGCGTGGCTGGTCATCGGGTTGTTCGGCACCGTGCTCGGCGTGATGAACGTGCTGTTCTACCAGTCGCTGGACCGGATTCCCCTGGGTGTCGCGGTGACCGTCGAGTTCCTCGGTCCGCTGGCCGTGGCGCTGGCCGGGTCGCGACGGTGGCTGGACGCGGTGTGGGCGGTGCTGGCCGGCGGCGGTGTCGTGCTGCTCACCGACGGCGGCGGGCACGTCGCATGGCTCGGCGTGCTGTTCGCGCTGGGCGCCGCCGCCTGCTGGGCGTGCTACATCCTGCTCAGCGCGAAACTCGGCGCACGGACCAGCGGCGGTGGCGGGCTGGCGCTGGCGATGGCCATCGGCGGCCTGCTGGTCGCGCCGTTCGGGTTCGCCACGTCCGGTGTGGAACTGCTGCGGCCGCAGGTGCTGATCGCCGGGTTCGGGGTGGCGTTGCTGTCGTCCGTCGTGCCGTACTCGGTGGAACTGGAGGCGTTGCGCCGCATTCCGCCCCGGGTGTTCGGCGTGCTGATGAGCCTGGAGCCGGCGGCGGGCGCACTGTGTGGGCTGGTGTTGCTGGGCCAGGCGTTGCGGCCGGTGCAGTGGATCGCGGTGTGCCTGGTGGTGGGCGCGTCGGTCGGCGCCACCCGCACCGACCGGACGGCTACCTAGCGCTCACCTCGCCGCGCAGCACCGCCGACAGGTCGTAGCGGGCCGGTTCGTCCAACTGGTCGTAGCGGCACGACTCCGGCTCCCGGTCGGGCCGCCACCGGACGAACTGGGACGTGTGCCGGAACCGCACCGGATGCCGGCCCTCGGTGTGGTCGTAGCCGACCTCCACCACCCGTTCCCGGCGCAGCGGCACCCACGGCTGCTCACCGGACCGCCACCGGTTCACCGAACCCGGCAGCCGCCGCCCCACCGGATCACCGGCCAGCCACGGGTGATCGCGGTCGCCGCCCTCGATCAGCGGGGCCAGCTCGACCGCCAGTTCCCGCCGCCGGGCGGCCGGGAACGCGCCGACGACGCCCACGTGGTGCAGCACCCCGGCGTCGTCGTGCAGTCCCAGCAGCAGCGAACCCACGGCCGTGCCCGGCTCGGTGTTGGCGTGCCAGCGCAGGCCGGCGACGACGCAGTCCGCGGTGCGGGCGTGCTTGTACTTGCTCATGGTGCGCTTGTTCGGCGTGTACGGGCCGTCCGCCGGCTTCCCGATCACACCGTCCAGGCCGGCGCCCTCGAACAGCGTGAACCAGGTCCTCGCGGTCGCCGGGTCCGCTGTGGACGGTGTGATGTGCAGGCCGTCGGCCGCCGTGACGGCGGTGGTGAGCGCGGCCCGCCGGTCGGCACCACCGCGGTCCAGCAGGCTCTCGTCGCCCAGTGCCAGCAGGTCGAACGCGACGTACCGGGCCGGGGTCTGCTCGGCCAGCAGCCGGACCCTGCTGTCCGCGGGGTGGATGCGTTCGGTCAGCGCGTCGAAGTCCAGCCGGCCGTCCCGGTCCACCACGAGTTCGCCGTCCAGCACCACCCGGTCCGGCAGCACGGCCAGCAACCGGGCGATCACCTCGGGGAAGTACCGGTCCAGCGGCTTGCCGGACCGGGACTGGAGGGTCAGGTCGGCGCCGTCGCGGAACACCAGGCACCGGAAGCCGTCCCATTTGGGTTCGAACAGCAGGTCGTCGCGGTCCGGGATGCCGGGCGCCGGGCTGGCCAGCATCGGCCGCACCGGCGGTGGCACGGGCAGCGCCATCGGGTCACCTCCGTAGGTAGCGCAACATCAACTGGTCGTCCGCGTGCAGCACGGACGCCAGCCGTAGCCGGGCCGGGTCGGCCGGCAGCGGACCCTTGGCGATCCGGCCGGCGTCCCCGGCGACCAGCACCGGCGCGACGCTCAGGTCCACTTCGTCCACCAGGCCGTCCGCGATCAGCGACCCGAACAGCTGGGGTCCACCCTCGCAGCACACCCGCCGCAGCGCACGCCGGTCCAGGTCGGCCAGCACGGCGGCCAGGTCCACGTCGTCGTCGCCGGCCACCACGACGTCGGCACCGGCGTCGGCCAGCGCGTCCCGCCGCGCCTCGGTGACCGACGTCGTCGTGTACACGATGGTCGGCACGGTCGCGTCGGTGAACAGGGGCGAGTGCGGCTCCACCGAACCGGTGCGGGTGACCACGGCGATCGGCGGCAGCGGCGCCAGGTCGCGTTCGGCCCGCAGGTCGGCCGGGACCTCGCGGGGCCGCACACCCCGGTACCGCTCGATCAACGCGGTCCGGGCGCCGACCAGGATCACGTCGGCCAGTGCCCGGCCGAGCGCGAAGATCTTCTTGTCGTTCGGGTCGGACAGGCCACCGGACCGGCCGCCCAGGGTGACCGCGCCGTCGATGCTGCTGATGAAGTTCACCTTCACCCACGGCCGGCCCAGGTCCGGTGGGAAGTCGTACAGCCGGGTCAGTTCGTCGTCGTCGGTCGTGCCGGGTTCGGGCAGGAGTCGGTCCACCGCGCCATCATGCCGGCACGGCGGCCGACACGACCGGCAGCCGGTCGCACACCATGGCCAGCGGCAGCACCACGCCGGCCGCCAGCAGCAAGCCGCCCACGGTGTCGGTGAAGTAGTGGTAGTCCATGCCCACCAGTCCGACTGCCAGCACCAGCCACACCGGCACCAGCAGCCCGGCCACGGTCCAGCGCGCCGCGGCCGGCCAGTCGACGGTGACCACCAGCGCCGCCACCGCGAGCGTGGCCATCGCGCTCACCGTGTGGCCGCTTGGGTAGCTGAGCACGCCGGCGTAGGTACGGTTGACCAGCGGTTTGAACACCAGTTCGGTGAGCGCGACGCACACCGCGGGCGCGGCGACGGCCAGGACCGCGCGGCCCCACCAGCGCCGGAACACCGCGACGCCCACCACGAACGCGATCACCGGGTAGATCACCAGCGGGTGGGAGGGGCCGGTGA
>DATEPR010000515.1:0-3746 GCA_035273045.1 Pseudonocardiaceae bacterium
GAGGGACGCCGAGGACCTGCGCGAGGACTCGGGTTTCCCGGACTTCCGGGTGATCGAGCGGCGCACCGGCCTGGCCCACGAGTACATGACGGGGATGATCGTCGGCTGCGGCGTGACCGCGGCGATCTCCGCCGTGCTGGCCGCCAGTGGCGGCAACATGTGGGGGATCATCGAGGGCGGCGTGGTGGCCGGCGTGCTGCTGCTGCGCGGCCGCACCTACGCCAACGGCGCCCAGGCCGTCGCGCTGCTGCTCACCGGGATGCTCACCGCCGGTGGCCTGCTGATCGGGTGGACCGTGGAGGCCAGTCGGGACAACCGGCTGCTGCTGGTGTTCGGCTCGCTCCTGGTGCTCGCCGCGGGCACGCTCGTGGTCGGCGTGGTGTTCCCGGAACAGCGGTTCTCACCGGTGCTGCGGCGGTCCGTCGACGTGTTCGAGGCCCTGCTGATCGTCTCGGTGCTGCCGCTGGCGCTGGCCGTGATGAACCTCTACAGCGAGATCCGGTCCGTGCACTTCGGCTGAACCGGCGTTCGAGGAGACCCCACCGGATGACCCGCACCCCGCACGCCCTGGCCACCAGGGCGACGGCGATCACCTCGGCCGCGCTGCTCGCCGTCCTCGGCCCGGCCGCCGCACCGGTGTTCGCCGCGCAGCCGTCCGGCGGCGCGCCCGTTCCCGGCCAACCAGGACCGTCGGCCTGGCAGGCCCCACCGGTCGACATGTCGTTCCTGAATCAACTGCCGCCGCCGAACCCGAGGGGCACGCCGGACGACAACACGTTCGGGCTCAAGCAGGGCGACAGCTGCATCAAGAGCGGAGTGGGCCCGGCGCTGCTCACCGACCGGCCGCCGGCCCAGGACATGCTGGACATCGACCAGGCCCAGCAGATCGCCACCGGCAAGAACGTCACGGTCGCGGTGATCGACACGGGCGTGAACCCGCACCCGTTCCTGACCACCCACAACCGCCTGTCCAGCGGCGGCGACTACATCCTGCGGGACGGCAACGCGCTGGTCGACTGCGACGGCCACGGCACGATCGTGGCCGGCATCATCGCCGCGGACACGCGGGGCAAGAACACGGCGTTCAGGGGTGTCGCGCCGGACGCCAGGATCCTCGCCATCAAGCACACCAGCACGCACTACACCGCCCAGGACAACCAGAACCAGCCGGCCGGCGACCTGCGGACCCTGGCCGAGGCGATCCGGTTCGCCGCGGACCGGCCGGACGTCAAGGTGATCACCATGTCGGTGGACGAGTGCGTGCCGATCCAGTTCAAGCAGGAGACGCTGGACAGCCCGTTCGCGCGGCAACTCCAGGCCGCCATCCACTACGCGGTGCGGGACAAGGACAAGGTGGTCGTCGCCGCGGCCGGCAACCTCCAGGTCGGCAGCCCCGACCAGAACGGCCAGCAGACGTCGCTGTGCCAGAACGTCCCGCAGAACAACAGCCCGGATCCCAACCAGGTCAACCAGTTGCAGATCCCGCCGGTGTACTCCGACGACGTGGTGTCCGTCGCCTCGGTCGACCCGACGACGGGTGCGCCGTCGAAGTTCACCGTGTGGGGTCCGTGGGTGACGATCGCGGCGCCCGGCCAGTTCATCACGTCGGTGGACCCGGGCCGGGGCGGCACCGGGCTGTCCAACCAGACCATCGAGAACAACCAGCCCATCTCGCTACAGGGCACCAGTTTCGCCGCGCCCTACGTGGCCGGCGTGATCGCGCTGGTCCGGTCCCGGTTCCCGAACCTGACCGCGCGCCAGGTGATGTACCGGATCGAGGCGACCGCCCAGCACCCGTCCAGCGCCAGCGGCCGGGACCGGCAGGTCGGCTACGGCATCATCGACCCGGTGGCGGCGCTCACCGCGGCCATCCCGGGCCAGAACGGCGTGCCGGCGAACCCGGTCCGGCCGGTGCCCGCGGTGCTGCCGACGGCGGCGGTGAAGGACTGGACGCCGACCAGGGTCGCGCTGATCGGCTCGGTCGTGGGCGCCGCCCTGCTGGTCGTGACGCTGTTCGTGACGCGCAGCGTGCGCCGCAACCGGGTGACCGAGGATCCGGCCATCAAGCCGCGTTGACATCGCCGGCCGTATGGTCGTCGGCATGGGGTGGGCCGGGCGGCTGGGTGTGGCCGCGGTCGTGTGCGTGACGTTCGCCGGTCCGGCGTGGGCCGGGCCGACCGACACGCCACCCGCCTGGGAGCCGCCGCCGGTGAACATGGCCGCGCTGCCCGGCGATCCGGCGCCCGGCCCGCCGCCGGGCGTCACCTACGTGCAGCAGAACCAGTGCGTCACGTCCCTGGGCGACGACAACCGGCCCCTGCCCGGTGAGCCGGCGGCGCAGTCGATGCTGGACATCCAGTCCGCGCAGCAGTTCACCACGGGCACCGGGGTGAAGGTCGCGGTGATCGACACCGGGGTCAACCCCAACCCGCTGCTCACCGACCACGGCCGGCTGAAGCCGGGGGGCGACTACCTGACGCCCAAGACCAGCGACGGCACGGTCGACTGCGACGGCCACGGCACCCTCACCGCGGGCATCGTCGCCGCCAACACGGCGCACACCGGCGACGGCTTCATCGGTGTGGCGCCGGGCGCCACGATCTACGCGATCCGCCAGACCAGCGGCGTCTACATCGGACAGAAGGCGGGCAACCAGAGCGTCCCGGCCGGCACGCCGAGCAGCCTGGCGGCCGCGATCGTGCACGCGGTGCGCCTGGGCGTCGGCGTGATCACCACGTCGGTGGACACGTGCCTGCCGGCCGACGTGGCCGAGGCGGCGATGCGCACACCCGGCTCGCCGGAACAGCAGTTGCAGGCCGCGGTCACGTACGCGATCGACCACAACGTGGTGGTGGTCAACTCGGCGGGCAACACCTCGACCCAGCCGGAGGGCGGCAGCCAGCAGCCGGCCGGCGACCAGTGCGCCGGCATCCCGCAGAACGACCACGCCGACCCGAACGACGTGCGGGAGATCGAGTTTCCCGCGGTGTTCTCCGACGACCTGCTGTCGGTGGCGTCGGTGAGCCCGGCGACGGGTTCGGTGTCGAAGTTCTCGGTGTGGGGGCCGTGGGTGAACATCGCGGCGCCCGGTGAGGGCATCGTGTCGGTCAACCCGGCGGTGAACGGCCGGGGACTGGCCCAGCTTTTCGCCGAGCCGGGCAGCAACAGCCAGCCCGGCCCGATCCAGGGCACCAGTTTCGCCGCGCCCTACGTGGCCGGCGTGGTGGCCCTGGTCCGGGCGCGGTTCCCGCGGTTGACCGCGCGGCAGGTGATCGCCCGGGTGGAGGCGACGGCCCAGCACCCGACTGGTCCGGGTGGCCGGAACAACCAGATCGGCTACGGCATCATCAATCCGGTCGCCGCGCTCACCGAGGCGGTCCCGGGCCAGAACGGGGTGCCGTCGGTGGGTGACTCGTCCGTGCCGGTGCGCCTGCCCGAGGCGCACGCGAAGGACTGGACTCCGGTGCGGGTGGCGCTGGCCGGCAGCGGGGTGGCCGTGGCGCTGCTGCTGGTCACGTACTTCGCGGTGCGCACGGTCCGGCGGCGCCGGCCAGGTGATCCACTGTAGTCACTGTCCTTCGTGGACACTCGCGCAGACGGACGTGAACGCCCGCAGGAGATCGGTCACCGCGCCGGGTCCACGCACGGCCAGCAGGGGCGGCGGCAGCCGGGTGACCACGTGTTCGACGACGTCGGCGGTGCCGTCCAGGGCGTCGGCGAGCATCGCCATCGTGTCGGACAGTTCG
>DATEPR010000516.1:0-3914 GCA_035273045.1 Pseudonocardiaceae bacterium
GGCGCCACGTGGGCCGGCCGGTCCGAGGCGGAAGCGGAGATCACCCGCTCATACGAACGGGTGAAGTCGCACTGACCCGCCGGTGCCGCACCCACCGCCGGGCGCGGCACCGGGGCGGGTTCTACGCCCAGCCGGGCATCGGGAAGCCGGCCAGCAGTTCCCGCACCTCGGCCGCGATCCGCTCGATCGCGGCCTCGTCCCCGCCGTCGGCCGCGGTGACGGCCCGGTCGATCCACTCCGCGATCGCCGGCATGTGCTCGACGCCGAGCCCGCGGGTGGTGATCGCCGGGGTGCCGATCCGGATGCCGGACGGGTCGAACGGCTTGCGCGGGTCGAACGGCACGGTGTTGTAGTTGGTCTCGATGCCGGCCCGGTCCAGCGCCTTGGCGGCCGGCTTGCCGCCGATGCCCTTGCTGGTCAGGTCCATCAGGATCAGGTGGTTGTCGGTGCCGCCGGACACCAGGTCGAACCCGCGGGCGGCCAGCGCCTCGGCGAGCGCCTTGGCGTTGGCGACGACGGCGGCGGCGTAGTCGCGGAACGACGGCTCCGCCGCCTCACGAAGGGCGACGGCGATCGCGGCGGTGGTGTGGTTGTGCGGGCCGCCCTGCAGTCCGGGGAACACCGCCTTGTCGATGGCCTTGGCGTGCTCCGCGTCGCACATCAGCATCGCGCCACGCGGACCGCGCAGCGTCTTGTGGGTGGTGGTCGAGATGACCGGTGCGTGGCCGACCGGCGACGGGTGCGCGCCACCGGCGATCAGTCCCGCGATGTGCGCGATGTCGGCGGCCAGCACGGCGCCGGCCTCACGGGCGATCGACGCGAACGCCGGGAAGTCGATGATCCGCGGAATCGCCGTGCCACCACAGAAGATCAGCTTCGGCCGCTCGGCCAGCGCCAGGTCGCGGACCTCGTCCATGTCGACCCGTCCGGTGTCCTTGCGGACCCCGTACTGGACGCTGCGGAACCACTTGCCGGTCGCCGACACCGACCACCCGTGGGTCAGGTGGCCGCCGTGCGGCAGGCCCATGCCCATGACGGTGTCGCCGGGCTCCAGGAACGCCAGGTAGACGGCGAGATTGGCGGGCGAGCCGGAGTACGGCTGGACGTTGGCGTGGTCGACGCCGAACAGCGCCTTGGCCCGGTTCGCGGCGAGCGTTTCGACGGGGTCGATGACCTGCTGGCCCTCGTAGTAGCGGCGCCCGGCGTACCCCTCGGAGTACTTGTTGGTCAGGACGGTGCCGGTCGCCTCCAGCACGGCCGCCGACACGTAGTTCTCGGACGGAATCAGCCGGATCTTCTCGAACTGCCGCCTGGTCTCGGCCTCCACCAGCCGCTCGACCTCGGGATCGGCGGCGGCGAGATGTGGCGTAGCCGGTGCGTGCATGCGATCTACCTCCTGGGCTCGGCCGTGCGCGCGAACACCCAGGCGCGCGGTGCCCGCCGTTGCGCTCCCCGGTGGTCCATTCCACCCGAACACGCCAGTCGCGACGGTCCCGATCGTAGAGGCTCACCTCGGGCCGCTGGCGCCGTACCGCGCCCGGGACGGCCGGAATCCCGTTGACCGCACCCGTTGTGCACCTCTTGTGGTCCAGAAACAGGACCAGGGAGCTTCCGATTACGGAAACTCCCTGGTCCGCGTTGAGCCGCCTAAGGGAATCGAACCCTTGACCTACGCATTACGAGTGCGTCGCTCTGGCCGACTGAGCTAAGGCGGCGCGGCGGGCCAAGTGTAGCGGTTGGGGGTGCGTCACCGCGCGGGGCTCCGGTCGTTAGGTGCGGTGTGACGCACGGCTGTGGTTGGGAGGTTGGCGATGGTTAGGCGCGCGGGGCTGGTGTTGGCCCTGCCGGCGGCCACCTTGCTGGTGGGGCTGTCGGCGGCGCCCGCCATGGCGGCCGACTTTCCGACCACGCCGGTGCCCAGTCCGGCCAGTCCCGGGCAACCACCGGCCTCGGCGTCGAACGGGCCGCAGCCGCTGGGGCACGCCGTGGCGGACGCCGCCACCGGGCTCGCCGTGTTGCGACTGCTGCCGGGGGCCGTGCCGGCCAACTCGATCCTGCCGGGCGCGGCCAACCAACTGCCCCGCAACTCGGCCGCCGAACTGGGTTTCGGGCTGTCCAGCGCGCAGGCCAACTCCGAGTCGTTCCTCGACTTCGAGCGGGCCATCGCGCAGTCCGCGCCGGGCGGTGTCGCCATCGAGGGCAACTCGCCGCAACTGCCCGGCGCGCTGTCCCAGACTGCCCTGCCGGACAACCCCAAGCCGATCACCGGCGGCCTCAACCCGCCCAGCACGCCCCTGGACGCGCTGGTCAAGGTCGGCGTCCTGAACGGCCAGGTGCACGCCCGGTGGAGCCCCACCGTCGGCCCCTGCGTGGGCACCATCGCGGACGCCAGCACGTCGCTGGCCAGCGTCTCGGCGCTCAACCTGATCCCGTCACTGCCCAGCACGACCAACCCGGCGGCGCTCACCAAAGCGCTGAGCCAGTCGAAACTGACGGCTGCCCAGAAACAAGCACTGATCGACAACCTGAGCCACATGGCCGGGCCGCTGTCCAGCCTGGCCGGCCTGCTCTCCGGCGGCGTCACCACGGGCGGCGGCGGCTCGCTGCTGAGCCTGCCGAACACGCTGAGCAGCCGCTCCACCGTGCGCCTGGTCAACATTCCCGGGTCGGCGAACAAGGCCGTGCAGTCGATCTCCACGATGCAGGTCGCCAGCGTCAAGCTGCTCGCCGGCACGCCGCTGGAAGTGGACCTCGACGTGGTCAGCCAGCCCACCCTCACCGTCACGTCCACCGGCAGCGCGAAGACGTCCACGATCAGCTACACCGCGCCCGTCATCAGGATCGTCCAGGGCGGCAAGACGTTGCAGACGCTCGACGCCGCCCACCCGAAGGCGGACGTGCCGATCGGCATTCCGCTGAACGTCCCCAACCTGCCGAAGCTGCCGATCGTCGGCGACCTGCTGCCCAACGGCCAGCAGCTCACGTCCGGCATCCCGGTGATCGACATCGGCGTGTTGCGCCTGCGGATCGCCGAACTGGACAAGTCGTCGCAGGCGCTCACCGGCGGGGTGAACGGCGCGCCGTTCACCGGGTTCCAGCTCGGCGCGACCGCCAGGATGCTGGACCTCCAGGTGCTGCCGACCGCCGCGCTGGGCATGCCGAACCTGCCGGCCGCGCTGGCCCAGCTGTCCCTGGGTGAGCAGGTCGCGCGGGCGTACGCGCCGGCCGGCGGGGTGCGGTGCGGTTCGACGACCGGCGTGAGCAACCCGACCCGTCCGCACGCCCCGCCCGGTGCGCCGAAGACGCTGGCGTTCACCAACGCCGCCTACCACACGGTGCCGCTGTTCTGGCTGGGCACCGGCATGCTGATGGCCGGCGTGATCCTGGTGGCGTCGCTGCCCCGCCGCAGGGAGCACTAACCCCGGTAGAGCGCGGTGAGCATGGCCTCCACCGCGATCCTCGGCTTCACGTTCTCGTCGATGGCCTGCCGGCACGCCAGCACGGCCTCCAGCCGGCGCAGCGTCGACTCGCGGGTCCACGACCTGGCCGCGGTGGTCAGGTCGGCGGCACGGTCCGGGTGGTACCGGACGGCGTCCGAGCCCACACCGGTGACCAGCACGTCCCGGTAGAAGCCGGCCAGGTCGATCAGGGCGAGGTCGAGCGAGTCCCGCTGGGTCCGCGTCGCCCTCGACTTCTGCCGGCGCTCCAACTCCTTCAGCGCGCCCTTCGCGCCCCGGCCGGCGGCCGCGGTGCCCTTGCCGGTGCCGCCGGCGCCCATCGCCGTCTCCAGGGCCTCGCGTTCCGGCGTGTCGCGGGCCTCGCTGAGCGTCGTCGCCTCGGACTCGGCTGCCCGCACGAGATCGTCGGACCGCGCGAACACGTCCGCCAGGCCGCGCAGGCCCAGCGGAATGCGC
>DATEPR010000517.1:0-2913 GCA_035273045.1 Pseudonocardiaceae bacterium
CTCCGGCTCCAGCCACGTCACCGCGGCCAATCGACCGGTCCGGCCGTCTCGCCTGTGACTGAACAGTGTCCGGTCCTCCACCGTGCACCGAGGATCGACTCCGATCCGGGCGACCCCGGCGTCGGCCAACTGTTGCCACAATCCGGCCCGCAGGTCCAACCCCGGCGTGCCCCGGCGGGTTTTGCTCGCACTCCCCGGCAAATGCCGGACCACGTCAGCCTGCATCGCCGCCGGCACCTCATAGCATTCGCCACACACGGCCGGCCCGAGCAAAGCCTCGACCCGGGAGAGTCGCGCCCCCGCCGACCGCATCGCGTCCAACGCCGCCGGCAGCACCCCTACCCGCGCCCCCACCCGGCCGGCGTGCACCGCCGCCACGATCCCGGCCTCGGCGTCCGCCAGCAGCACCGGCACGCAGTCCGCTGCCAGCACGGCAACGGCGACACCGGGCCGGGTCGAGATCGCGGCGTCGGTCGCCTCCAGTGGAGTGGCGCGGGGTTCGGAGACGACACACGCAGTACGGCCGTGGACCTGTTCCATCCAGACCACGTGATCGGGCGCCAAACCCAACTCGTCGGCCAACCGCTGCCGGTTCGCCGCTACCGCCGCCGGGTCGTCCCCGACTCCGGCTCCGAGGTTGAACGAATCGTAGGGCGCCGCCGACTTTCCGCCGGCCCGAGTCGTGACCACCCGACGAACGCGCACACACCCACCCTAGCGGCGCATGAACGGCGGGACGTCCACCTCGTCGTCCGGGTCGTCGGTGACCGGCACGGCCCGGCTCGGCAGGCCGCCGTTGGTGGCGCCGTGACCGCTCAAGCCGCTCGACGGCATCCCGGGGCGGGTGCTGCTGTGGTTGACCGGCGCGGACGGCGCCGAGTAGGTGCCGGACGCCGGGTACGACCGCGGCGCGGGCGGCTCGGCCGGCCGAGGCGATGCCGGCTTCGGCGCGGGCGGCGGTGCGGGCGCCGGAGCCGGTGATGGCGCCGGTGTGGGCGTGGGGGCTGGTGTTGAGGCCACCTGGCCGGATGAGGCGGACGCAACGGCCCCTCGCGACGCGACCGCCCCTCTAGGGTCCAGTTTCTTGTGGGTCGGCGTGCCGCTGTCGAAACCGGCGGCGATCACGGTGACCCTCACCTCGTCCCCGAGCGAGTCGTCGATCACCGTGCCGAAGATGATGTTGGCCTCGGGGTGCGCCGCCTCCTGCACCAGCGACGCGGCCTCGTTGATCTCGAACAGGCCGAGGTCGGAACCGCCCGCGATGGCCAGCAGCACGCCGTACGCGCCGTCCATCGACGCCTCCAGCAGCGGCGAGTTGATCGCCTTCTCGGCCGCCTGCACCGCCCGTCCGTCACCACGGGCCGACCCGATGCCCATCAGCGCGCTGCCGGCGCCGGACATGACGCTCTTGACGTCGGCGAAGTCCAGGTTGATGAGACCGGGTGTGGTGATGAGATCCGTGATGCCCTGCACACCGGACAGCAGCACCTCGTCCGCGGAGCGGAACGCGTCCATGAGCGAGACGCCGATGTCGCCGAGCTGCAGCAGCCGGTCGTTGGGAATCACGATCAGCGTGTCGCACTCGTTGCGCAGCGCGGTGATGCCCTCGTCGGCCTGCTTCGCCCGCCGCTTGCCCTCGAACGAGAACGGCCGGGTGACCACGCCGATGGTCAGCGCGCCGAGTTTCCGCGCGATCGACGCGACGACCGGGGCGCCACCCGTTCCGGTGCCGCCGCCCTCACCGGCGGTGACGAAAACCATGTCGGCGCCCTTGAGGACCTCCTCGATCTCCTCGCGGTGGTCCTCGGCCGCCTTGTGCCCGACTTCCGGGTTGGCCCCGGCGCCCAGACCTCTGGTCAGTTCGCGACCGATGTCGAGCTTGACGTCCGCGTCCGACATGAGCAGTGCCTGCGCGTCGGTGTTGACCGCGATGAATTCGACACCCTTCAGCCCGACCTCGATCATGCGGTTCACGGCGTTGACCCCGCCGCCGCCGATGCCGACGACCTTGATCACCGCCAGGTAGTTGTGCGGGGGCGTCATCGGATCCGCCTTCCTGATCGTGGCTGCCTTGTCGAGCGTAGGTGTTCACGCCGGCCGCCCTGTTGGGGGTAGGTCGGGTTCCGGCCAACCCTCAACCTCAACCAGAGGTTCAGAGTCATGTCAACCCCATACTGTGTGGACAGGACGGTAGGCACCAGAAAAGGCCGGGTCCAGCAGCCACGCCGTAGGGCGGCGCACGTCTTCGTCACGCTACGCGAGCGGGAATCCGCCGCACCCGTCAGGAAACCGTCGGCAGCTCCGGGCTGGACACGTCGTACACCTTGCCCGGCCGGGTCATCAGCGGCGCCAGCACTTCCGCCTTCCGGACCGAGTCCTGCGCGCTGCCCCACCGGATCGTCCGGCGATGCGTGAGGCCCAGCGTGACGCTGCCCGGCGTGCGCGCGCTGACCGTGACCACCAGCGAGCGCAGTTGCGCCGGCAGCGCGCGCAGCACGCCGACCACCGCTTCGGTGCGCTGGTCGGTCGGCGCCACGGTGGTCAACTCGATCTTGGGCAGACCGTGCGGCGGGGTGGTGACGGTGGCGTAGTCCATGCCCGTGGCGTCCACCAGATGGGTGCCATCCGACTCGGCGAGATACCCGATAGGACTACGCTCAGTGATCTCGATGCGGACCGTGCTGGGCCATTCGCGCAGCACCCGGACCGTGGCGACCCTGGCCAGCAGCCGCACCCTGTGCTGGATCGACCGCAGGTCCAGGCGCAGCATCGGGGTGCCCTCCGGCACCGCGGCGGCCACCCTGACCTGCTCGGCGGTCAACTGCCGCTCGCCGCTGACGTCCACCGACCGCACGCCGAGCAGCGGCGTCCACCACACGGCCGCCGCCAGCAGGACCAGGCCCAGCACCACGG
>DATEPR010000518.1:0-2638 GCA_035273045.1 Pseudonocardiaceae bacterium
CGACCCGGGAATGGAGTCGCGGACCGTCGAGTCGAACGCCACCTCGTAGCAGACGTCCAGCGCCACCTTGGCCGGTCCCATGCCGAACACGGCGGGTTTGGTGCCGGCGACGAAGTTCCCGGCCCGGTCCACGTCGGCGCTGAAGTGCCGGAAGAACGAACGGGCCGGCATCGTCTCCCCGAAGGGCTGCAACTGCCGTTTCACGTACTGCTCGACCGGTCCCCGGCCCGGCTCCCACAGGATGGCCGTGTTCTTCGGTCGCGGCCCCTGGGAGGTGACCACGGCACCCACCGAGATGGGTGCCTTGATCGCGGCGGCGGCCTGGCTGATCTCGGCGAACGCGTCCGGGTTGGCGTAGGGGTCGATGTCGGATGAGTTCTCCGGCCAGACCACCAGTTGCGGCCGCGGTTTCTGGCCGGCGGCGACCTGCGCGGCGAGTTTCTCCGTCTCGCGGACGTGGTCGTCCAGCACGGCGCGGCGCTGCGCGTTGAAGTCCAGGCCCAGGCGGGGCACGTTGCCCTGGATGGCGGCGACCACGGCGGTGCCGGCGTTCGGGTCGGTGCCCACCATCGGCCACCACGCCAGCGCGGCCGCCGTGGGCAGCGCCACCGCCAGGCAGGCGCCGATGATCGCGCGGCGGCGCCGCTCACCGGCCAGGCCGAGCGCCAGGGTGGTCAGGCCGAACCCGACGAGGGTGACGGCGAACCCGACCAGCGGGGTGCCGCCGACCGCGGCCAGCGACACGAACGGGCCGTCCGGCTGGCCGAACGCGACCTTCGCCCACGGGAACCCGCCGAACGGGGCCCGGGACCGCAACGCCTCGTCGGCCACCCACAGCAGCGCCGCCCACACCGGCCCGCCGCGCAGCGGCAGCACCACCGCGATCGCCGCGCCGCCCAGGCCGATCACCAGTGCTTCGAACGCGGACAGCGGCAGCCACGCCACGTCACCCACGAACAGGCTGGTCCAGTGCAGCAGCGGCAGCAGGAACCCCAGGCCGAACAGGACGCCGTAGCCGAACCCGGCCCGCGCCCGCCGCCCGTGCACGGCCAACCCGAACAGCGCGAACGCCACCAGCGCCAGCCACCACACCGGCCGCGGCGGGAAACTCACGTACCACAGCACACCGCCGCCGGCGCTGGCCAGCAGGCGCAGCAGGGTGGCGCGGCGCGGTGGGCGGATCCGGTGGCGCCGCCCGGCGGGGTCGGGGGAAGCGTCGCCGGGCGAACCGGATTCGCCCGCGGTCGCCGTCGCTGTCACCACGGCGACCAGCGTACGGGGCACCGGTGTGCGGTCGGTGTCACGTCCGCCCGATCCGCCCGGCCGTGCGCGCGTGCCGCTCGTACCATCGACAGATGGCCGGCAGCCGACCAGGAGTGGTGCGGTGGCTGCTCTACGCCTACGGGAAACGCCTGCCGCAGCGGTACGCGCAGTGGGTACTGCGCGACCTGACCTGCCGCACCTGGTTCGTGCGGCTGCTGTCCCGTGGCCTGGCGCAGTGCCTGCCGGCGTTGGCGCTGCTGGCGCTGCCCGCGCCGGCGGCGGTGCTGGCCATGATGCAGGGCATCGTGGTGTTCGGGATGCTGTTCTACTCCATGGCGTTCGCCTGGGAGATCCGCGACCGCCGCCTCTACCAGCACGGTTTCGTGCCCGAACTGGTGCTGCCGAAACCGGAGGAAGAGGACGAGGATCAGTGACCGGGCACCACGACGGTGCCCACCGCGGTCGTCACCACCACCGGCGGGTCCAGCACCCGCGCGGCCGACGGGCCGCGGTCCGGGTCGGCCCGGCACACCACCCGCGCCTCGAACGACACCGTGCGGGAGCGGTTCCCGACCGTGTCGATCGTCGCGGTCACCTCGATCACGTCCCCGGCGTGCACCGGTGCGACGAACCGGACCTCCGAGTAGCCGGCGAACAGGCCCTCGTCGCCGTCGGTGCGGATGCACAGTTCGGTGGCCACGTCACCGAACAGGGTCAGCGAGTAGGCGCCGTCGACCAGGTTGCCGCCGTAGTGGGCGTGCGAATAGGGCACGTAGCGGCGGTGGGTGACGGAGAAACCCGCCACGAGACTGTCGTTCACCCGGCGATCCTCTCGTGCATCGCGTGCACCAGGTAACTGGCCACCTCACCCGGGGTGGTGCCGCGGCCGAACACGCGGTCCACGCCCAGTTCGCCGGCCATCATCGGGTCGAACCGGGGACCGCCGGCCACCAGCACCGGGCGCCGCTCCCCCATGGCCTCCCGGAACGCGGCGGCCATCTCCTTGGTGTTCAGGATGTGCGCGTCCCGCTGGGTCACCACCTGCGACACCAGCACCGCGTCGGCCCGTTCGGCGCGGGCGCGTTTCACCAGGTCCGGCACGCCCACCTGGGCGCCCAGGTTGATCACCCGCAGTTCCCGGTAGTACTCCAGGCCCTTCTCGCCGGCGAATCCCTTGACGTTGAGGATCGCGTCGATGCCGACGGTGTGTGCGTCGGTGCCGATGCAGCCGCCCACCACGACCAGCTTGCGCCGCAGGGACCGTTTCACCTCGGCGTTGACCTCGGCCGGCGACAGCAGCGGGAACTCCCGCTCCACCACCCGCACCTGGTCGGTGTCCACGACGTGCTGGACGCAACCGTAGACGACGAAGAAG
>DATEPR010000519.1:0-8543 GCA_035273045.1 Pseudonocardiaceae bacterium
CCGGCCGCGCCGCCGTGGTGCGGGGGCCGGTACCGCCATCGGCTCGAACCCGCCCCGGCTCACCGCCGCCGACTCCAGGTCGAACCCGCCGCCGTACCCGGCCGTGTCGAACACGGAAGCACGGTGCCGCACCGGGATCACCGCCCCTTACGGCTGGCCCGCCGCAGCGTCACCAGCCCGACGCACCCGGCCGCGATCACCAGCAGCCCGCCGAACAGCACCAGCGCGGCCGGCGCGGGCCGCCGCAACACCGTGGACGTCGCCGTCAGTGTCGGCGAACCGCCCGCCGGGATCGCCACGGGCACCTTGTTCGGCACGTTCGTCAGCGACAGCTTCAACGTCGCGCCGGGCACCAGCCGGCCGCACACCGACGGCGGCGCCTTCGGGTGGAACGCCTGGTCGTATCCGGGCGGCGGCGCGGTCTCCACGAAGCACACCGTCTGCGGCGTGTGCAGGGCGGTCTCGGTGGCCGTGCCGTTGACGCCGGTGGTGAGCACGATCGGCTTGCCGTCGCTGCCGGTCAGCGGGCGGCCGTCGGTGGCCAGCGCGGGGTTGCTCTTGTCCGGTCCGGTCAGCCGCAGGGTCACGCCGGGGATCGGCGCCTTGGTGTCGGCGTCGGTCTTGGTGACCGTGACGTTGCCGGACGGGGTGTTGGCCGTGGTGGTGGTCGTCGTCATGAGCGTCTTCGTGCCGCCGGTGGTGACGACCTTCTGCACGTCCGCCCGGACCGGCACCCGCACCCTCGGCGTCGCCGCCGGGCTGTCCACTGTGGCCACCAGCTTGGGCTTCGGGCCGGTGGGAGTGGCGGCGACCACGAGCGGGCCGGCGTCGGCTGGGGTGTTGACGACCTCGCTGTCGCTGCCGCCGGCCAGCGTGGCGTCCGTCGCGGTGATGGTCACGGGCACGTTGGCCAGGCCCTTGCCGGCCGCGTTGAGCACCGTGACCGTCCAGTTCCCCGCGGTGCCGATCACCTGCTGCTTCGTCGGCGCGGCCATGGACGCGGTCCACGGCCCGTAGTTGGCGCTCGCGTCCGCCTGGAGCTTCGCCACCGATGCCTTGGTGGCGGCGGACATCCGGGACAGGTGGTAGTTCACGTCGTAGGCGATGTGCCGGAAGTCGTTGGACGGGTCGAGCTGCGCCGGGTCCCGCGGTGCCGCCGTCCACGAGTGCAGCAGGTGCGCCAGTGCGGCCGCGTCGTCGGGGGACGACGTGTTGCCGTAGCGCAGCAGCAGGTAGGAGATCTCGGCGGCGATGGTCGGGTCGACCGGCGTGCCCCATTTGGTTTCCAGCGTGGTGCCGTCGGTGTACCGCTCGTTCGGCTCGGGCGCGGCCAGCGCGAAGTCGATGCACCACACCCGTTGCCCGTTCACCAGGTAGGAGCCCAGCCAGTCGCTCCGGTCCGGGTTGTGCAGGTACGGCTGGGCGGGCGTGATCGCGCGGCCGATCGCCTGCTCCGGCGTGGCCGCGGCGGTGGCGGGGGCGACCAGCCCGACCGTGCCCGCGACCAACAGCGTGCCCGCGACCGAGATGGCCAGTCTTCGCAGCGCCATTCGTGTGCTCCTCACACAGTCGCGCCACCGACGGTGGCCGGGCGGACACCAGTGGTGAGCCTGGTGTCACCGGACCAACCTGACAAGCCGCCGTCGGATGGACCCCGCGACGGACCGCGTTCGGCGGGTTGGCCGCCTCGGGTAGCCACGCCTGAGCCGAGTGCGCGACGGGGGTCCCGCGAACGCCCGGCGGACGGTCACGGTCGGTAGCCGGCCGGGCGCGGGGGTGAGGTGGGTGCCGGGGTGGCTAGGCTGTCGGTGCTGGACCCGTTGTGGAACCGTTCGGCACGCGAAAACGTTGTGTGAGATGTCAGGCTCGATGCGGGAGCCATGTCACGGGCCGTGCGCAACGGCCCCGCCAGGAGGATCAGGTGCGAGCGACCAGCAACCCAGCGTTCCGTACCCTGCCCAGGAACGGGTACTACGCGGGCTTCGACCAGCGGACCGCCGGTCCGCAGCCGTACGGCGCCTACCCGGGCCAGGCCGCCGAGCGGCCCATGACCATCGACGACGTCATCATCAAGACGGGCATCACCCTGGCCGTGGCCGTCCTCACCGGCGTGCTCACGGTGCTGTTCCAGGCGTGGGCGCTGGCGCTGCCGGCGCTGGTCGTCGGCCTGGTGGTGTCGCTCGTCATCATCTTCAAGCGCACCCCGAGCGCGCCGCTGGTGCTGGTGTACTCCGCGGCCGAGGGTGTCCTGCTCGGCGCGATCACCGGCCTGTTCGACTCGATCTATCCGGGCATCGCGTTCCAGGCGATCCTCGGCACGTTCGGCGTGTTCGCCGCGATGCTGATCGTCTACAAGACCGGCGCGATCCGGGTCACACCCCGCCTGACCAAGTGGATCATCGGTGCCACCGTCGGCGCGGTCGTCGTGATGCTGGCCGATCTGGTCGTGCGCCTGTTCGGCGCCGATCTGGGCATCCGCGACGGCAGCCCGCTGTCGATCGTGTTCAGCCTGCTCGTGATCGGCATCGCCGCGTTCAACCTGCTGCTGGACTTCGAGCAGGCCACGCAGATGATCCGCGGCGGCTACCCGGCCAAGTGGGCCTGGTACGCGGCCTTCGGCCTGATGGTCACGCTGGTGTGGCTGTACCTGGAGATCCTGCGCCTGCTGGCGTACCTGCAACGCAACTGACGCCAACCACCGACCAGGGCGAGCACCGCCCCGGGCAGCGCCGTCCGCGGCTTCGCGGACGGCGTTCTCGTCGGCACCGAAACCCCCGCCCCGCAACAACATCGCGTACCCGTGGGCGGTCGCCTCGACCGCCGTGGCCAGCCGGTCGTCCCCGCCGAGCGCGGCGACGCAGTCCCTGGGCGCCGCCGCGACCCGCTCCCCGATCAGCTCGATCGCGGACCGCACCAGCGCCGCCTAGAGCAGCACCAGATCGCTGAGCAGCCACCGCGTGCCCGACCTGGTCAGCGTGAGCTTCAGGGCGCTGCGGGTGGTCCGCGGCTGCGGTGTGCTGACATTGGTGACCGACTGGTCCACCAGCACCAGCACGTGCGCCGTGGTCGGCGTCTCGTCCTGGAGGCCGGTCGCGACGGTGATCCCGGAGGACACCGAGTGCTGCGCCCGCAGCGCCGCCGCCCGGCTCTGGCTGGTCTGGCGGTACTGGCGGGCGAACGCCGGCGTGGACTGGGCGGCCACGATGTCGGTGGCGGTGTCCAGGTGACGGTAGTCGTAGGTGGTCAGGTCGACGGCGTAGGCGGACGCCGAACTGAGCGCCGCTGCCCGCGCGTTCGCGTCGTCCGTGGCCTGCCGGCTCAGCGTGTACGCCCGGGCGCCGAGGTACCCGGTGGCCGCCGCGAGCAGCAGAATCACCACGAAGACGGTGAACCGCCCAGGGCCGAGCAGTTTGCGCCACCAACCGGCCGGTTCCGGCATCGACTCGCTCACGTAGGCATCCTCCAGGAAAATCCTCCGCGGACCGTCGGAAAACGCCGACGCCGGACGATGGGTGGATGTGGAACAACGGCCGGGTGTGCGCCGCGACCCGGGACTGACGCTGCTGGAGCTCTACGACCAGGCGTTGCCCGAGGTCTACGGCTACCTGCTGTCCCGCTGCGGGCAGCGGGCGCTGGCCGAGGACCTGACGGAGGAGACGTTCCTGGCCGCGCTGTCGGCCTGCCGGCGGTCGGCGCCGCCGCAACTGTCCGTGGCGTGGCTGATCGGCGTCGCCAGGCACAAGCTGGTGGACCACTGGCGGGCCGCGGCCAGGGAGGAGCGCGGCCTGCGGGTGGTGGCCGGCGGGCTCGCCGAGCCGGAGGACCCCTGGGACGAGCGGCTGGACGCCATCGTGGCCAGGCAGGTGCTGGACACGCTCGGACCGCAGCACAGGGCCGTGCTGACCCTGCGGTACCTGGACGGGCTGCCGGTGGCCGACGTCGCGAAGTACCTGGACCGCACCCTCCACGCGACGGAGGCCCTGCTGGTGCGCGCCAGGTCCGCGTTCCGCAAGTCCTATGTAGACCATCACGACGAGTCGGAGAGGGAGGGCCGCTCATGACGGAACACCGTGATCCGTTGGACGTCCTCCGCACCGGCGTCGTGCCGACCGAGCCGGACCCGGCGTTCGCGGCGCGGCTGCGCGCCAGGCTTGAGTCGGAGGTGCTGAACCCGAAGGGAGCCACCATGAGCAGCAGTGAACCCACGTCCGTGACCCTTGAGCAGACCCCGACCCGCGAGGGCGACGTCGTCTACTCGTCCCTGTGGGTGCCCGACGTGGACCGTGCCCAGGCGTTCTACACGGCCGTGCTGGGCTGGCGGATCGACGCCAGCGGCGAGACCCGGCGGGTGCTCGACGTCCGCCCGCCGATGGGCATGCGCGGCGGAACGGCGCACGGCACGTTGTTCCTGTGCCACGCGGTGGACGACCTGGCCGCCGCGCTGGACCGGGTGCGGGCCGCGGGCGGCGAGGCCGGCGAGCCCGTCCGGGAGCCCTTCGGCCTGGTCGCCGACTGCGTGGACAACCAGGGGATGCGGTTCGCCATGCTGCACGCCCCGCGCGACCAGCGGCAGCCGGTACCGCCCCCGGGTGCCGGCGAGCTGTTCTACCTCACCGTCCGCGTGCCGAACTCCCAGCTCTACCGCGACTTCTACGGCACGGTGTTCGGCTGGACGTTCACGCCGGGCCGGATCGAGGACGGCTGGGGTGTCACCGGTCCGGCGCCGATGACCGGCATGCACGGCAACGTGGACCGGCCGTCCGTGGTGCCGATGTTCGGCGTGGCCGACGTCGCGGCGGCGGTGGCGGCGGTGCGCGCGGCGGGCGGCACGGCGGAGGACCCGGTGCGGATGCCGTATGGCACCACGGCCGACTGTGTCGACGACCAGGGCCTGCCGTTCTACCTGGGCCAGGTGTGACGACCCGGGCCGGGCGCACCGCCCGGCCCTCGGCTCAGCTCAGCCGCTCCAGCACCATCGCCATGCCCTGGCCGCCGCCGACGCACATCGTCTCCAACCCGAACTGCTTGTCGTGGAACTGGAGCGAGTTGACCAGCGTGGTGGCGATCCGGGCGCCGGTCATGCCGAACGGGTGGCCGACCGCGATCGCGCCGCCGTTCACGTTGAGCTTGTCGATGTCGATGCCCAGGTCCTGATAGGACGGGATGACCTGGGCGGCGAACGCCTCGTTGATCTCCACCAGGTCCATGTCGTCGATCGTCATGCCGGCCTTGGCCAGCGCCTTCTTCGACGCCTCAACGGGTCCCAGGCCCATGATCTCCGGCGACAGGCCGGTCACGCCGGTGGACACGATCCGTGCCAGCGGGGTGATGCCGAGCTGCTTCGCCTTGGTGTCGGACATGATCACCACGGCGGCGGCGCCGTCGTTGAGCGGGCAGCAGTTGCCGGCCGTGACCCGCCCGTCCGGCCGGAACACCGGCTTGAGCGTGGACGTCTTCTCGTAGGTGACGCCGGGCCGGGGGCCGTCGTCCTTGGCCACCTCGGTGCCGTCCGGCAGCGTGATCGGGGTGATCTCCCTGGCCCAGAACCCGGCGGCGATGGCCTTCTCGGCGAGGTTCTGCGACCGCACGCCGAACTCGTCCATCTCCTGCCGGGAGATGCCCTTGAGCCGGGCCAGGTTCTCCGCGGTCTGGCCCATCGCGATGTAGATGTCCGGGACCGTGTTGTCCTCGCGTGGGTCGTGCCACTCGTCGGTGCCGCTCTCGGCGGTGCTGACCGTGCGGGCCTCGGCGTCGGCGAACACCGGGTTGTGCGTGTTCGGCCAGGAGTCGGAACTGCCCTTCTCGAAGCGGGACACGGTCTCCACGCCGGCACTGATGAACACGTCGCCCTCGCCCGCCTTGATGGCGTGCATGGCCATCCGGCTGGTCTGCAGGCTGGACGAGCAGTAGCGGGTGATGGTGCAGCCGGGGATGTGGTCGTAGCCGAGCATGACGGCGACCACGCGGCCCATGTTGAAGCCCTGCTCACCGCCGGGCAGGCCACAGCCCAGCATCAGGTCGTCGATGTCCGCCGGGTCGAGCTGCGGCACCTTGGCCAGCGCCGCGCGCACGATCTGCACCGTCAGGTCGTCGGGCCGGATGCTCACCATGGAGCCCTTGGCCGCCCTGCCGATCGGTGACCTGGCCGTGGAGACGATCACTGCCTCTGGCATATCGGCACTCCCTTGCGTCGGTGCGGGTATGACCCGACCTTAGTGTCGCGGAGCGCGTCCCGGCATGTGATGTCGACCGAATCTGATTCGGTCCATGTCACCCGGTGGCGAGGGTGCGACCGGGCACCGGCAGGGCCGCCGGCATGACGCCCTGGGTGTCCGGGGTCTCGGCCGCGATGGCCGCCCTGGTCAGCCGGTCGGCCTGCTCCTGCTGCGACCGCACCGCCCGTTCCGCCGTCCACACGCCGGTCGCCATGCACACCGGCGCCAGCAGCACCGCCGCCGCGGCCTCGTAGCCGGCCGCGTTCGGGTGGAACCGGTCCGGGCTGAACAGGTCGTCCGGCCGGGCGAAGAACTCCGGGGACAGCAGTGCGGCCAGCGACACCGGCACGCAGCCGGCCTTCTCCACGGCCGCCCGCTGCGCCTTGGCCAGCAACAGGCTCCACGCCCTGGCCACGGCCCGCAGCGGCTGCGGGATCGGCCGGATGGCACCCAGGTCCGGGCAGGTGCCGACCACGGCGTGCACACCGGCGTCGCGCAACCGGGCCAGTTGCACGCCGAGCAGCCGGGCGGAGTCGCGCACCGAGAGGCGGTCGGTCACGTCGTTGGCGCCGATGATGACCAGCGCCACCGTGGGCGGGTCGGCGAGCGCGCGGTCCACCTGGTCGGGCAGGTCCCGCGTGGTGGCGCCGCTGATCGCGTACGTGGTGAGCAGCACGGGCCGGCCCGCCTCCTCGGCCAGCCCACGGGCCAGCAGGGTGCCCGGCAGTTGGCTGGGCAGGTCGACGCCGAGGCCGGCGGCCGACGAGTCGCCGATCACGCCGAACCGCAGCGGATCGGCGCCCGTGCCGAACGGGTGCGGACCGGAACGGTCGGGCAGGTACACGCCGTCGGCGTTCAGCGGCGGGTGCTCCGGCCGGCCGATCACCGTTCTGGCACGCCTGGCCTGCTCGCTCAGCAGTCCGTAGGCCGCGCCGGACAGTCCCCCCACGGTGCCCGCCACCACGGCGGCGGTCCTGAAACCGCGATACCCGATCACCCGACCCACCTCCCGGCCGTCTGGAGCACACCACCGCTGTCAACTAGAACCGCGCGGCACACCCCTTCGTTCCCATGATCCGCGCAGCCGGCAATCCCTAAGAATCATCGTCCCCCGGCCGGGTTCAGTTATCCGCCGCGACCTGCGGGTACGCTGCGCCACGACACGCACTCCCGGAAGGACGCCAAGGTGGAGTACGCCGAGCACGTCGCCGACCTGGTGGGCGACACCCCACTGGTCCGGCTGACCTCGATCACCCGCGGCCTGGCACCGCTGGTGCTGGCCAAGATCGAGTACCTCAACCCGGGCGGCAGCGTGAAGGACCGGATCGCGCTGCGCATGATCGAGGCCGCCGAGCGTTCCGGCGAGCTTCGACCGGGCGGCACCATCGTCGAGCCCACCTCCGGCAACACCGGTGTCGGCCTGGCCATCGTCGCCCAGCGCAAGGGCTACCACTGTGTCTTCGTGTGCCCGGACAAGGTGTCCGAGGACAAGCGCAACGTGCTCAAGGCGTACGGAGCCGACGTGGTGGTCTGCCCGACCGCCGTGCCGCCCGACCACCCCGGCTCCTACTACAAGGTGTCCGACCGGCTGGTCGCCGAGATCGACGGCGCCTGGAAGCCCGACCAGTACGCCAACCCGGAGAACCCGGCCAGCCACTACCACACCACCGGCCCGGAACTGTGGAAGCAGACCGACGGCCGGATCACCCACTTCGTGTCCGGCGTCGGCACCGGCGGCACCGTCACCGGCACCGGCCGCTACCTCAAGGAGGTCAGCGGTGGGCGGGTCCGCATCATCGGCGCCGACCCGGAGGGTTCCGTGTACTCCGGCGGCACCGGCCGGCCCTACCTGGTGGAGGGCGTCGGCGAGGACTTCTGGCCGGACACCTACGACCGCACCATCTGCGACGAGATCATCGCGGTGTCCGACGCGGACTCCTTCGACATGACCCGGCGGCTGGCCCGCGAGGAGGCGTTGCTGGTCGGCGGTTCCTGCGGCATGGCGGCGGCGGCCGCGGTCCGGCTGGCCGAGCGGCTCGGCCCGGACGATGTCGTCGTCGTGCTGCTGCCGGACGGCGGGCGGGGCTACCTGTCGAAGGTGTTCAACGACCAGTGGATGTCGTCGTTCGGCTTCCTGCCGCCGGACTCCACCGGCGCCACCGTCGGTGACGTGTTGCGCCGCAAGGACGGCACGCTGCCCGACCTGGTGCACACGCACCCGAACGAGACGGTGCGCGACGCCATCTCGATCCTGCACGAGTACGGCGTCTCGCAGATGCCCGTCGTCGGTGCCGAACCCCCGGTCAAGGTCGGTGAGCTCGCGGGATC
>DATEPR010000520.1:0-4019 GCA_035273045.1 Pseudonocardiaceae bacterium
GCCGAGGCAGACGGCCGGGTCGAGGTTGCC
Source organism: Pseudonocardiaceae bacterium (assembly GCA_035273045.1). Lineage (GTDB taxonomy): Bacteria > Actinomycetota > Actinomycetes > Mycobacteriales > Pseudonocardiaceae > DATEPR01. Next base: position 31 of record DATEPR010000520.1, read on the forward strand.
CTGCAGGACGACGCCGGGGCCGACCCGGCGGGCAGCCTCGTCCAGCGGCACCCGCCAGTCGACGCCGACCACGTCCGCGCCGGCCTCGCGCATCGCGCCGAGCAGTTCGCCGGTGCCGACGCCGAAGTGGATGCGCGGCAGGCCGGCGTCCGCCAGGCCGGCCAGCACGGCGGCCGAGTGGGGCAGCACGAACTCGCGGTAGTCCCGCTCGGACAGCGCGCCGGCCCAGGAGTCGAACACCTGCACGGCGTCCACGCCGGCCGCCACCTGGGCGCGCAGGAAGGTCAGGGTGAGCTCGGCCAGGTGGCCGGCCAGCGCGTGCCAGACGTCCGGGCGGCCGTGCATCAGCGCCTTCGTCCGCTCGTGGTGCCGGCTCGGGCCACCCTCCACCAGGTACGACGCCAAGGTGAACGGCGCCCCGGCGAAGCCGATCAGCGGTGTGTCACCCAGCTCGGTGAGCAACAAACGGATCGTGTCCGCGACCGGCGCCACCTGCTCGGGCCGCAGCGTGGGCAGCGCGGCCACGTCCGCCTCGGCGCGCACCGGCGAGCCGACGACCGGACCGGTGCCCGGCACGATGGTCACGTCGACCCCGGCGGCGTAGAGCGGCACGACGATGTCGCTGAACAGGATGGCGGCGTCCACGCCGTGCCTGCGCACCGGCTGCAAGGTGATCTCGCAGGCCAGGTCCGGGGTCAGGCAGGACTGGAGCATCGGGATGTCCGCCCTGGCCCTGCGGTACTCGGGCAGGGACCGGCCGGCCTGCCGCATGAACCAGACCGGTCGGCGGCTGGGCACGCCGCCGCGTGCGGCCACCAGCAGTGGGGCGTCGGGGAGGTCCCGGCGAGCCGAGACGGGGGCGCTCGTGGTCATGTCCCCACCATGGTCGCACGGGGGTCGGCCGGTCCCGGTGACGGGACGGACACGGCAGGACACCCGCCCGGCGTGGCGGACCTGCCCCACGTCCGGGTGGCTCTACAGTCACCTGACGTGACCGAGGCGAGGAGGGCCGGTGACGGTTGCGGCGGAAGAGCCTGAGCTGTTCCGGCGGGCGGTGGCGTCGCTGTCGTCGGTCCGGCCCCGGCCGGAGATCGAGTGGAGTCACGTGCGCGCTCCGCAGCGGCTCGCGCCCTGGTCCTACGCGGTCGCGGCGGAGGTGAACGGCCCGGCGGGCGAACTGGCCAGTGGCCGCCTGGTGCTGCTGCACGACCCGGACGGCGAGCAGGCGTGGGACGGCGTGCTGCGGCTGGTCGTCTACGTGCGGGCCGACCTGGACGCCGAACTGGCCTGCGATCCGCTGCTGCCCGAGGTCGGCTGGTCGTGGCTGACCGAGGCGCTGGAGAACTGTGGCGCGGCGCACACGGCGCTGGGCGGCACGGTCACCCAGACGTCGTCGGCCCGGTTCGGCGACATCGCCGGCCCCGCCCGCACGGACGACCTGGAGGTGCGGGCGTCCTGGACGGCGCCGGACGCCGAACTGGTCGCCCACGGGGAGGCCTTCTGCGAACTGCTGGCCAGCACGGCGGGCCTGCCGCCGGTCGGCGTGACCCTGTTCGGCCAGCGCAACGCCTGACGCTTCCGGACGGCCGCTCGACCGTTCGCTGCCACCCGGATCCACCCGCTCGGCGGGCGCCCATGGACCGTAGGTGTCGGCACTTGCCGGATCCCCTCCGCTGAACGGCGGCTACGGCGTGGGCCGAACAGCCCACGCCAACCGGACGTTCGGACACGATTTGATAACAGTTTCCGCCATCCGGCCGATGAACGTTTCCGGCCCCCGGCACCCGGATGGACCAACGCTCCCGCGAACCGTAAAAGTACATGTCGTCGTGAGGGTTCTTCGTGTTAGCCGCTCGGTGGATTGTCACTCGATCGTGCGACAAAACTGGCAAAGAGTGACTACCCGATCGGGACAGATACCCAAATGATCGTCCCGCTGACCCGCTTGGGCGGCTACGCTGCCAACGTCGACACCACTTTCGGTCGATCAGTGGCGCGGCTGATCGGACGAGGGGCCCGGTGCCGGTCGGGGGGCACGACCGACTCCAGGGAGGTAGTGACGTGGCTGCCGTCGGCTTAGGTCAGGCCGTTCGAACCACGCCAGCCGGTGTACTGCCGGCCAACATGGTCCCGCACCCGCGGGAGGAACTGTTCTCGGTGCTGGTGGTCGACGACCACCCGCTGCTGAGGGAGGCGATAGCCGCCCGGCTCACCCAGATGGGCGCGGGCACTGTCCATGAGGCCGCTTCGGTGGCGGAAGCGAGGGCGCGTGCCCTGGCGACCGGGCCGTGCGACCTCGCGATTCTCGATCTCGGGCTACCCGACGGTAGCGGCATCGACCTGGTCACGGAGTTCCGTGCCCACGGTTGGCCGCGCATCGTGGTGCTCGCGTCCTCCGACGACCCCTATGCGGTCCGCTCGGCCTTCCAGGCAGGCGCCCAGGCGTACCTGCTGAAGTCCGCGTCGCCCATGGTGGTCACCGACGGGGTGCGCCGAGTACTCGACGGCGGGGTGTACGCCGACCCGAGCGTGGCGCCCGTCCTCGCGACGGGCACCAGGGTGCCGGGCACCGACAACACGCCGCGGGAACTGTCCGCGCGCGAGGTCGAGGTGCTCCAACTCGTCGCCGATGGCCAGTCCAACAAGGAAATCGGCGAAGCGCTCAACCTGTCGGCTCTGACGGTCAAGAGTCACCTGTCCCGGATCGGGCGCAAGCTCGGAACCGGGGACCGTGCGCAGATGGTCGCCCTCGCGATGCGGGCCGGCGTCATCCGCTAGCCGTCACGGCACGGCTGGTGCGCACGATCGGACACAGGGCCGCCACCCGCCACGGGCGCGGCGGGTGGCGGCCACCGACATTCCCGTGACCCGGGTCACCCGACCCGGGTCACGGGGACGGTGTGCTTCGTCCGTAACGGGCGTTACCTACCGGTGAGTCACCGCAAGTCGTGAACACCAGGGCTGGCGGCCACGTAGGGTCGCTACGTGGAGGCTGACCCCGTCGACGAGCACGCGCCGGTACCGCCAGCGGACGAAACCGGTATGGCAGTGCCGTTGACCGAGCCGGCCGATGGTGTGCCGGACGTGGTCACCGATCCCGAGGCCCTGCGGGCTGCCGCGACGGCGCTCGCCACGGGCACCGGCCCGATCGCGGTCGACACCGAACGTGCCTCCGGTTACCGCTACTCGCAGCGAGCCTACCTGGTGCAACTGCGCCGGACCGGCGCGGGCACGGTGCTGGTCGACCCCATTCCGTTCGACGGGAACCTCGGCCCGCTGGTGGACGCGGTGGCCGGCGCCGAGTGGGTGCTGCACGCCGCCTCCCAGGACCTGCCCTGTCTGGCCGAGCTGAACCTGCGGCCGACGTCGCTGTTCGACACCGAACTCGCCGGCCGGCTGGCCGGTTTCGAGCGGGTCGCCCTCGGCACGCTGGTGGAGCGCCTGCTGGGTTTCCAGTTGGAGAAGGGCCATGGCGCCGCCGACTGGTCGCAGCGGCCACTGCCCGCGGACTGGCTCAACTACGCCGCCCTGGACGTCGAACTGCTGATCCCGCTGCGCGACACGCTCGAACAGGAGCTGGCCGACCAGGGCAAACTGGAGTGGGCGCTGGAGGAATTCGAGGCGGTCCGCACCGCGCCGCCACCCCGGCCGCGCCCCGAGCCCTGGCGCCGGACGTCAGGCATCCACCGGGTGCGCACGCCAAGGCAACTGGCCGCCGTGCGCGCGTTGTGGCAGGCCAGGGACGCCATCGCCAGGGAACGCGACCTCTCCCCCGGCCGGGTGCTGCCGGACCGGGCCGTCGTCGAGGCGGCCCTGGCCGACCCGGCCGACGAGGCCGAACTGGTGCGACTGCCGGTGTTCCGCGGCCGGTCCCAGCGCAGGCTGGCCGGCGTCTGGGCCGAGTCGCTGCGGTCCGCCCGCGCGCTGCCCAAGGCCGACCTGCCCGATCCGTCCCCGCCGCACGACGGCCCGCCGCCGCCGGGCAGGTG
>DATEPR010000521.1:0-7101 GCA_035273045.1 Pseudonocardiaceae bacterium
GCGGCCCGGACGGCTTCCTCGACGCTCATCCGCATCTGCAACACCGCCGTGGCCACGCAGAAGGCCATCGACGACGTGTACGACGACCCGGGATTGCAGTTGGACGCCAAGGCGACGGTCGCGCCCGCGTCCAGCAATGACCGGGCGTCGGCCAGCGGTTGCCGGGTCGACAGGTCGCAGGCAGGCAGCAGAGTGGCCACAGTGGACGAGCCGGCGAGTGCGTCCACATCGGACTTTGTCAGATGCGTGCAGTGGTCGACGGAGGCCGCGCTCAACTCGACAGCCAACGAAACGCCTGGTCCCGGTCCGAGTTGGTTCCCGTGCACCCGCAGCCCGAGACCGGCGCGGGCGGCCGCCGTGAGCACCGCTCGGGATTGGTCCGCGTCGAACGCGCCCTCCTCGCAGAACACGTCCGCCCACCGCACGAACGGCGCCACGGCCGACAGCATCGGCCCGCACACCAGGTCGACGTACGAGTCGGCGGACATTCCGTCGGGCACCAAATGGGCTCCGAGGAACGTCACCTCGTCCACATGTGCCGCGGCCAGCCGTGCGGACCTGACCTCGTCGGCCACCGTCAAGCCGTAGCCGGTCTTGGTTTCCAGGCACGTCGTCCCCTGTGCGTGGGCCTCGGCGACGTGCCGCCGCAGGGTCGCGGCCAGTGTCTCGTCGGAGGCCGCCCGGGTGGCCTCCACGGTTCTCGCGATGCCGCCGGCCCGGTACGGCGCGCCGGCCATCCGGGCGGCGAACTCGGCGGTCCGGTCGCCGGCGAACACGAGGTGGGTGTGGCTGTCCACCCAGCCGGGCAACACGGCCCGCCCGCCGACGTCCACCCGCTGGTCGGCGACCGGCGCGGCGCGGTCCGGTCCGACCCACGCGACCCGGCCGGAGTCGAGCACCAGCGCGGCGTCGGTGAGCTGGCCGAGTTCGTCGTCGTTGGTGGTCAGTTCCCCGATCCCGGTGATCACGACGCTCATGCCACCAGTTCTCCGATCGCCCTGGACAGTGCCGGCCCGACCGCGCCGACCGACTCGTGACATCCGTCCCGCACCACGACCTTGCCCGCCACCACCACGGTGTCCACATCGGACGCGGAAGCCGCCAAGGCTACCTCGTCCGCTGTGGCGCCCGCCGTGTGGCAACTGTCCGTCCGGACGGCGACCAGGTCGGCCGGTGCGCCGACGGCGATCTGACCACCCAACGGCCAACCCAGGCAACGGTGGCCGGCGACCGTGGCGGCCGTCACCAGTTCGGTGGGGGTGAACCGGCCACGCTCCCCGCTGCTCAGCCGGGCGCCGCCTTCCAGCCCGCGCAGCTCGGCGAACGGGTCGATCGACACGTGCTGGTCGGTGCCCAGCGCGATGGGGCACCCCGCGTCGGCCAGGGCGCGGGCCGGGCCGATGCCGTCGGCCAGGTCGGCCTCGGTGGTCGGGCAGAAGCACGCCGTCGAGCCGAGCGACGCGATGTCGTCCGCGGACAGGTGGGTCGCGTGCACTGCTGTCGTGCCGGGGCCGAGCACACCGGTGGCCGCCAGCAACTCGGTCGGCGAACAGGCGTGATGCGCCTGGCAGGCCGCGTTCTCCGCCGGCTGCTCGGACAGGTGCACGTGCACCGGCCGGTCGGCGGCCGCCAGGACGAACGCGGGCAGGGAGGACGCCGGCACCGCTCGCACCGAGTGCACCGCCGCCCCGATCCGCACCGCGGGCGAGTCGCGCAGCGACGACATCCGCGACGCCCACCCGGCCACGTCACCGTCGCCGAACCGCTGCTGTGGCCCGGCCAGCGGCTGGTACCCGTCCGGCCCGAGTCCACCGGTCAGGTAGCACGTGTCCAGCAGGGTCAACCGGATTCCGGCGTCGGCGGCCGCCGCGATCAGGGCGGCGGCCATGGCGTTGGGGTCGGCGTAGCGAGCCCCGCCGGGTGCGTGGTGCAGGTAGTGGAACTCGCCGACGCAGGTGAACCCGGCGAGCACCATCTCCGCGTACACCAGCCGCGCCAACCCGTGGTAGCTGTCCGGGTCGAGCCGGCCGGCCACCTGGTACATCGCCTCGCGCCAGGTCCAGAACGTGCCGCCACCGCTGTTGGTGCGGCCGCGCAGCGCCCGGTGGAACGCGTGCGAGTGGGCGTTGGCGAACCCGGGGAACACCATCCCGGCCAGTTGCACCGCGCCGACCGGTGGAGGCACGCCGATCTCCACCGACGTGATCGTGCCGCCGTCACACGACACCAGCACGTCGGCGACCGTTCCGCCGTCCAGCCAGGCCAGCGGGCACCAGAACGCTACTGGCACAGCTCACCCAGCACGGTGGCCAGCGCCTCCACCCCGGCGACGCAGTCCGCCGGCTCGGCGTGCTCGTCCGGGGCGTGGCTGATTCCGGTGGGGTTGCGCACGAACAGCATCGCGGTCGGCACCCGCGCCGCCAGGATGCCGGCGTCGTGCCCGGCGCCGGTCGGGATGGCCGGCACGCCGCCGAGCAGGCCGGCCAACCGGTCCCGCAGCACCGGGTCGAACACCACGGGGCCGCCGTAGGCCTCCTCCAGTATGGTCAGCTCACAGCCCTCCGCGACGGCGGCCTCGCGTGCCTCGTTGCCCACGTTCCGCACGATGGTCCTGGTCTGCTCGGCCGACGACGCCCTGGCGTCCAGCCAGAACTCGACGGCGGACGCGATCACGTTGGACCCGCCGGGCACCGGCACGAGATGGCCGATGGTGGCCCGCCCCTCGCTGTCGGCGACCGACCGACGGGCGGCCAGCACGGCGGCGGCGGCCGGCAGCATGGGGTCGCGGCGGTCGGCGATCTCGGTGGTGCCGGCGTGGTTGCCCTCGCCGGTCACGGTGAACCGCCACCGGCCGTGCGCGAGGATCGACGACGCCACCGCCACCGGGTGTTCGCCGGGCATCCGGTCCAGCAGCCTGCCCTGTTCCACGTGCAGTTCCACGAAGCAGCCGATGTCGGCCAGCGCGGCGTCGTCCGGGCCGAACCGCTCCGGGTCGAACCCGGCCCGCGCGGCGGCCTCGGCCAGGGTGATCCCGTCGGCGTCGGCGAGCCGGCGGGCGGCGTCCGGGTCGATGGCGCCGGTCATCAGCTGGGAACCGAGGCACGGCAGGCCGAACCGCCCGCCCTCCTCCTCGACGAACATCACCACGGCGACCGGCCGGGCCGGCTGGACCCCGGCGGCGCGCAGCCGGTCGACGGCGTCCAGTGCCGACGTCACGCCGAGCGGTCCGTCGAACGCGCCACCACCGGGCACCGAGTCCAGGTGACTGCCGGTGACCACGGCACCGGGACCCGGCGTGCCCCACCACGCCCACAGGTTGCTGTTCCGGTCGGTGATGACATCCAGGCCGCGGCGGGCCGCCTGCTCGATGAACCAGGTCCGCAGTTCCGCCTCCGCCCGGTCGAAGGCGTGCCGGGAGTACCCACCGCGCCGCCCGTCCCGGCCGACGTCCGCCAGTTCGCCGAGCAGTCCGTTGACACTCATCGTCGTCCCATCGGTATTCGCACATGCCGTTGCTCAGCAACGGTTTCCGCTTCCGGATAGCCCGCGTCCACGTGCCGTAGCACCCCCATCGCCGGATCGTTGGTCAGTACCCGCTCGATCTTCTCGCCGGCCAGTTCGGTGCCGTCGGCCACGGTCACCTGCCCGGCGTGGATGGACCGGCCGATGCCGACCCCACCACCGTGGTGGATGGACACCCAACTGGCCCCGGACGCGGTGTTGACCAGCGCGTTCAGCAGTGGCCAGTCGGCGACCGCGTCCGAGCCGTCGGCCATCGCCTCGGTCTCCCGGTAGGGCGAGGCTACCGAACCGCAGTCCAGGTGGTCCCTGCCGATCACCACGGGCGCGGTCAGCTCGCCGCTGCGCACCATCTCGTTGAAGCGCAGCCCGGCCAGGTGCCGCTCACCGTAGCCGAGCCAGCAGATCCGGGCCGGCAGCCCCTGGAACGCGACCCGCTCCCCGGCCAGCCGGATCCACCTGGCCAGCGACTCGTTCTCCGGGAACAGCTCCAGGATGGCCCGGTCCGTCGCGGCGATGTCGGCGGGGTCGCCGGACAGCGCCGCCCACCGGAACGGACCCTTGCCCTCGCAGAACAGCGGCCGGATGTAGGCGGGCACGAAACCGGGGAAGTCGAACGCCCGCTCGCAGCCGCCCAGTTTGGCCTCGCCACGGAGCGAGTTGCCGTAGTCGAACACCTCGGCGCCCCGGTCCAGGAACCCGAGCATGGCGTCGACGTGCTCGGCCATGGAGTCGCGGGACCGGTCGGTGAACTCGTCCGGTTTGGCCGCCGCGTAGTCGTGCCAGTCGGCCAGGTCGACGCCCTTCGGCAGGTACGCCAGCGGGTCGTGGGCGGACGTCTGGTCGGTGACGATGTCCACGTCCAGCCCGCGCCGCAACAGTTCCGGCAACACGTCGGCCGCGTTGCCGATCAGGCCCACCGACAGCGCCACCCGGTCGCGTTTCGCCTCTGTCACACGGCGAATCGCGTCGTCCACACCGGACGCGATCTGGTCGAGGTAGCGGGTCTCCACCCGGCGGTGCGCCCGCTCGGGGTCGCACTCGACCACCAGCACGACACCGCCGTTCATGGTCACCGCGAGCGGTTGCGCGCCACCCATCCCGCCCAGCCCCGCGGTCACCGTGAGGGTGCCGGCGAGGCTGCCGCCGAACCGCTTGGCGGCCACGGCGGCGAACGTCTCGTAGGTGCCCTGGAGGATGCCCTGGGTGCCGATGTAGATCCACGACCCGGCCGTCATCTGGCCGTACATGGTCAGGCCGAGCGACTCCAGCCGGCGGAACTCCGGCCAGTTCGCCCAGTCGGGCACCAGGTTGGCGTTGGCGATCAGCACCCTGGGCGCCCACTCGTGGGTGCGCAGCACGCCGACCGGTCGCCCGGACTGCACCAGCAGCGTCTCGTCGGCATGCAGGTCGGTCAGCTCGCGGGTGATCGCGTGGAAGCTGGGCCAGTCCCTGGCGGCCCGCCCGGTGCCGCCGTAGACCACCAGGTCGTCCGGCCGTTCGGCGACGTCGGGGTCGAGATTGTTGTGCAGCATCCGCAGCGGTGCCTCGGTGGCCCAGCTGCGCGCGGTCAGCACGGTGCCCCGCGCGGCGCGTACCTCGGTGGACAACTACAGCACCTCCCGGATCAGTTGTTCGGCCGCCGCGATCTCCGGCGCCAGGTGACGGTCCGGTCCTGGACCGGATACCCGGTCTCGCAGCCGCGCCACCACCTCGGCGGTCGCCGGTGCCGGTCGCAGCGGTGCACGCAGGTCCAGTGCCCGTGCCGCGGTCAGCAGTTCGACGGCCAGGACCGTGGTCAGCCCGGCGACGGCCCGGCGCAGCTTGCGGGCGGCCGACCAGCCCATGGACACGTGGTCCTCCTGCATCGCGCTGCTCGGGATGGAGTCCACGGACGCCGGCACTGCCAGCCGTTTCAGCTCGGACACGATGGCCGCCTGGGTGTAGTGGGCGATCATGTGTCCGGAGTCGACGCCGGGGTCGGCCGCCAGGAACGGCGGCAGCCCGTGCGACCGGGCCACGTCCAGCATCCGGTCGGTGCGCCGTTCGGCGATGCTGGCCACGTCGGCGACGCAGATGGCCAGGAAGTCCAGCGCGTACGCCAGCGGTGCGCCGTGGAAGTTGCCGTTGGACTCCACCCGCCCGTCGGCCAGCACCACCGGGTTGTCGATGGCGGCGGCCAGTTCCCGGTCGGCGACCAGGTCGGCGTGCGCGAGCGTGTCCCGCGCCGCGCCGTGCACCTGTGGTGAGCAGCGCAGTGAGTAGGCGTCCTGCACGCGGGTGTCCTCCGGGGTGCGGTGGCTGGCCACGATCTGTGAACCGCGCAGCAGTTCGGTCATCCGGGCCGCCGAGTGCGCCTGGCCGGGATGCGGGCGCAGGGCCTGCAGGTCGGCGGCGAACACCCGGTCGGTGGCCAGCAGCGCCTCGACGCTCATCGCGGCGGTCAGGTCGGCGACGTCCAGCAGGTGGGCGATGTCGGCCGAGGCCAGCACCAACATGCCGAGCATCCCGTCGGTGCCGTTGATGAGCGCGAGCCCTTCCTTCTCGGCCAGCTCGACGGGTTTGATGCCGGCGGCGGCCATCGCGTCGGCCGCCGGCCGCAGCGCACCGGAGGCGTCCCGCACGTCGCCCTCGCCGATCAACGCCAGGGCGACGGCGGCCAGCGGCGCCAGGTCACCGGAGCAGCCCAGCGAACCGTACTCCGGCACGACAGGCACGATCCCGGCGTTCAACAGGCCGGCCAGAGCGTCCACAGTGGCCAGTCGGATGCCGGTGCGACCGGTGGCCAGCGTGCGCAGCCGCAGCAGCATCAGCGCCCGCACCACCTCGCGTTCCACCTCGGCGCCCGCGCCGGCGGCGTGCGAGCGAACCAGTGACCGCTGCAACGCGGCCCGGCGCTCCGGCGGGATGTGCCGGACGGCGAGCGCGCCGAAGCCGGTGGACACGCCGTACGTGGGCGTCGTGCCACCGGCCAGTTGGTCGATGTGGACGCGGGCGCCGAGCACGGCGGCGCGGGCGGTGTCGGTGATCCGGACGGGCGCGTCGTGCCTGGCCACGGCGACCACCTGGTCACGGCTCAGCGCGCCGCCGTCGAGTTGAACGGTGCGGTCGGACATGTCCCCATCTCAGTCCCACGTGGCCGGTGCCGCGACCGCTGCCGCCCGGAGTGTGTCTGGTATGCCAGACTGAGGCCGTGGGCGTGAGCAGTGACGTGCCCGCGCTGCGCCGCGGTCTCGCGGTGTTGCGGCTGCTGGCCAGCCACGCGGGTCCGATGACGGCCACGGCCGTGGCCGGCGAGTTGGGCCTGCCCCGGTCCACCACGTACCACCTGCTGGCCGAACTGGCCGCCGCCGGCTTCGTCACCCACCTGCCGGAGGACCGCCGCTACGGGCTCGGTGTCGCCGCGTTCGAGCTGGGTTCCGCCTATCTGCGACACGATCCGCTGGAACGGCTGGCCAGGCCGCTGCTGCGCCGGCTGGTCGCCCGCGTCGGCCGCACCGCCCACCTCGGCGTGCTGCAGGGCACCGAAACGCTGTACCTGGTGCGCGAGCAGCCCACCCGGCCGCAGACCCTGGTCACCGA
>DATEPR010000522.1:0-8433 GCA_035273045.1 Pseudonocardiaceae bacterium
CGCCTCGACCGCGGCGGCGATGTCGGCCGGTTCGCCACCGGCCACGGCCGCCTGGAGTTCCGCCTCGGCGGCCACCAGTTCCGCCCAGCGTTCCGGCAGCCGGTCGGCGAGGCCGGCGGCGGCGCACAGCCCGGCCAGCACGTCACGCGCGGACCCGGTCGGCGACCACGGGTGCGGCGCGTGGTTGTCCACGATCTCCCTGGCGAACTCCAGCAGCCCACGCAGCATGGCCAGTTCGGCGTCCACGCCGTCACCGGCCAGCCACTCCCGGTCCACCCTGGTCAGGCCGCCGTCCTGGGCCACGATGAAGTTGCCGGGGTGGGCGTCCAGCAGGTCGGCCGGCAGCACGTCGACGCCGGTCCTGCCGGGCAGGTACGGGTGCCGCCGGTCGTCGTCGCGCAGCGGCCGGGCGTCGGCCAGCGTGGCGGCCCGCCAGGCGGCCATCAGCTCGCCGATTCGCGCGAAGTCGTTGGCGGACAAGGCATCCAGCAGATGCGCGTCCAGCGGCCGGCCGGGCGTCAGCGGTTCCGCGGCGACGATCTCCTGGCGCAGCCACGGATGCTCGTGATGAGCCGGCACGCCGGTGCCGTCCCGGACGGTGTGCAGGACCAGCCGGTCGTCCAGCCGGCGCAGCCGGCGCCACTCCGGTCGCCGGCCGTCGTTGTTCAGCCAGGCCAGGCCGGGTTCCGTGGTCCGGGCCAGGTCGGCCGCCGACGGCCCGGCGACCACCAGGAACGACGACCCCACCAGCGCGCCGATCCCGGCCTCGGTGGCCAGCCGGTGCGCGGTGCGGCCGGCGACGGCGGCGTCGTTGCCGCCGAACACGCCCCGCAGCGGCTCCCGGACCAGCTTGTCCACCAGTTCCGGGGCGTCCGGCCGGGCGAACACGGCCTCGTCCAGCAGGACCCTGGGCAGCTTGTAGTCCGGGTAGGGCAGCAGCCAGCGCTGCGCGGGCAGGCCGGCGTCGGCGAGCAGGCCGGCGAGCACACCCCTGGGCCAGGTGTGCGGCGCGCGGCGGTCACCGGGATAGCCGGCCAGCCCGATCCAGGACCGGGAGTGGTGGTCCTCGGTGCCGCCCAGCAGGTAGCGCAGGCCGAGCTGGTTCTCGATGGCCAGCACCACGACCCCACCGGGCGCGAGCGCGTCCCGCACGGCGGCCAGCAGCGCTGCCGGGCCGTCGCCGTACTTGTCGCTGTACTCCAGCACCCCGCACAGCAGCGCGACGTCGCACCCGGACACCGCGCGCAACGCCGACTCCACCCGGTCGCGCACGATCCGCACGTTCGGCAGGCCACGGCAGCGGGCCACGGCCGCGTCGGCCCGGTCCGGCACCGCCTCGATACCCACCACCTCGGCACCCGTCTCGCCGAGCGCCCTGGTCAGCACGCCGGAACCGCAGCCGACGTCGACCACGCGCATGCCCGGCCCGACCCGCAGCGGCGCCAGCAGGCCGGCCCGCTGCGGCGAGAAGTGGTACGCCGTCTCCCAGGACGTGATCCGCTCGGCGAGCGCCGCCGAACCGGAACTCACGTCGTCCGTGGCGCGCAGGAGCTCGGCGACCGTGGCCTCGGCGCCGTCCGCGTAGTCCAGCGGCGCGACGGCCGGATCGGTCACCTCCGTCATGCGCCGGAGGGCGGGTACTTGGCGACCTCCTGCGACATCAGGTCGTTGAACTGCTGCTCCAAGAGTGTCTGATCGACGTCCGGCGTCCTGCCGTAGACCTCGATGCGGACGAAGACGCCGTCCCGGGTCAGGTAGTGGGCCCGGTAGGTGGCGCTGACCGTCGAGGTGCCGGCCAGCGACAGGGCCTCCACGCCCGGCGGGGCGCCGGGGATCGGGCGGTAGCCGGCGTGCGTGTAGTAGTTGTCCATCGCGGTGAGCGCGCCGCTGCCGTCGTCACCGTTCGCCGGGGTGAACGCCCAGATCCCGTCGTGCACGCCGTCGTTGTCGGTGATCAGCGCGGAGACGGTGTCGATCCCGTTCTGCTGCAGGAGTGCGGCCTCCTGCTGGGTCGGGACCTTGGCGGCGACGGCGTCGTTGATCGACCACGTCATGTTCACCAACTGCTTGCCCTGTAACGGGATGAACGGGCCGGGCGGCAGTTTCGGGCCGGGCGGCGGCTTCGGCTTGGTGCTGGTGGTCGTGGTGATCTGGGCACCGCCGGCCTGGGCGTGCCTGCCGGAGTTGCTGGCCACCAGGAACGCGGTCACCCCACCGCCGAGCAGCACCACGACCACCGCGATGATGATCGCGATCTTCCGGCCGCGGCCCTTGTTCTCGGCGAACACCTCCGGGCCCTGCCGGATCCAGCTCGGCACGCCACCCAGCTCCTGGGACGGGTCCACGCCCCAGGGCGGCGAGTAGCCCTCGTCCTGCTGGCCCTGCGGCGGCACCACCCGCCACGGCTGCCCCGGCGCCGGGGGCCAACCGCCGGCCGGCTGGCCGGGCCGCTGCACGACCTGGGTGCGGTCGACGTCCCGGCCGGGCACGACCTGGGTGCGGTCGTCACCCCCGGTGTTCTGCTGCGGCCCGGACACCGGCCGCATGGCCTGCGTCATGTCGGTGCCCCGGGACGGCGTCCCGGTCGGCGTCCAGCGGAACGCCTCGGGGAACGGCGTCCGCTGCTGCTCCTGCGGCCCACCCTGCGCCGGCGGCTGGGCGTGTTGCGACGGCTGGGCCTGTGGTGCGGGTTGGACCTGCTGCGACGGCTGTGGACCCGGCGGCGTGGCGCCCGGCGCGCCCTGCTGCCCGGCGTCCGGGGCGGGCGCACCACCAGCCTGTTCGCCGGCCGCCAGGGCCAGCAGCTGGTCACGCTTCTGCCGGTACTCGTCCGCGGAGATGCGGCCGGCAGCCAGCGCGGTATCGAGCTGATGCAGCTCGTCTTGCCACGACATCTACGAGCCTCCCAGTTGGCCGTGAGCAAATGTATTGTGCCGAACCACCGCACCGGCAGGCAGGTCCGAGATCGGGCCGCAACCAACGACGGCCCGGTCAGGATGGCACCGTAACCCGTGACCGGAAGCCACCGGACCCGGCCGGCCGGTGGCCGGTCCAGACGGTGACACAGGGTGAACGTGGCCCGCGACGGTCAGGCGTCTTGGGTGGTCACTGCCCGGTCGGTGCCGTGGAGCGACGCGCCCGACGACGCAGCGTCGCGGAGACGACCAGAAGGCCGATCGTCACGACTCCGACCAGTGCCCAGACCAGCACGAATGTCCGGACCCCTGGGGTGAGCATCGCATTGCAGAACCTGCCGTGCGCGTTGACGAAGATGACCACGTAGCCGGCCAGGGTGGCGACGGAGCACACGAGGACGGGCACGGCGAGCCAGCGGCCGGCCCGGACCGCCGCCATCCCTCTGGCATGACCGGACATCGGCTGCCCGGCGGCCGGCCGCACGACCTCGAAACTGAAGGGAAAGAACACCAGCCCGAGCGCCAGGATGCCCAGGCCGGTGACGAACCCCTGCACCACCGGAGCGCCCGCCGCGCACCACAGGATCAGGGCCACACCTCACCGGGCCCTTCGGTAGAACGTTCTCGGCGCGTCGTTCCTGTCCCGACCGAAGATGTTCTGGGGCGGCTCGTACACCAGTGCGGTCGGATAACCTGCCCGCTCGATCCGCTGCAGCAGTCGGGTGTTCAGGTCGTGCGACCAGTTCTTGCCTGCCTCGTCGGCCGCCGCGGCCAGTGTGATCGCCTCGTCCAGGACGGCCACGCAGAGTCTCGCACCCTCCCGCACGCCTCCGGGGTGCAGCGCCACGGCGCCGCCCAGGAAGTAGGCGACGTTGGGTCCGAGCAGTTCATAGAACGCGTGCAGGTGACCGGGGTGCACGCCGCCGGCGATCGTCGGCATCGGCCAGCCCTGGCTGATCAGGTCGTCATAGATGCGCGCCGCCCGGCTCCACTCCTTGTCGTGCGCGCCCCAGACCGGCCGCCGTTCGCGCGGAAACGTCGGACGGCCACCGGGGTACACGATGTCGGCACCACTCAGCGCGAGGAGGTCGGTCCAGCCGCCTGGCCCGACGGCCGACGACAGTTGGTTGCGCAGCAGCGGGTAGGACGTGACGACCGGTGATCGGCCACTCCCCAGGTGCGTCCGGACCGACTGGAGGTTGGTCAGCCCGTCCAGCCCGCCGTCGACCTTGAGCACCGCGGGCCCGTGGCCGTCGAGGCTGTCCACCCAGGCCGTTGCCACGTCGATCAGTCGCGGCGCCGGCACGGAGAAGTTCGGCGAGAACGCCGTGACGTGCTTGCCGACCTGCGCGGCCTCCAGGCCCAGCTCGATCCACCGCTCGACCGGTTCCGTGGACAGCGCGAGATTGCGGGTGTCGAGTTCGACGATGTTGAATCCCTCCCGCAGCACGTCCAGTGTGAGCTTCCGGATCTCGGCGAACGTGGGCCCCACCCTCGGTTTCAACGAGAACGCGAGCAGTGGCCGGCCGGCGGTCAGGCCGAAACGGGAGCGGATCGCGGCGATGTCGTGGGCGCCGGGCCGGCGGAACGTGGCCACGGCGGCGTCGCGGAGTTCGCCGGATAACTCGATGCGCCGCACGGTCACGTCCGACCAGCGGCAGCCGTCCACCTCGCTCGGGAACATGTCGCCGGCCAGGAGGTCGACCAGGAGCTGGAGTCCGCCGTCGGACACCGGGAACAGTTCGGCCGGCAGGCCCAGTGAGAACTGCACGTCGATGTGGGTGTCGTGCCGATCCAGCCAGGCGTCGCCCAGCCGGACCGCACGCAGGCGGACCATGTTCCGCAGTGGGCGCGGATATTCGTCGAACGATCCGGCTATCGCGTCGGCGACGCACTGGTCGATTGATGCCTCGACGGCGTTGCCGGTCGGCGCCCTGCCGTCATTGCTCAAGCGCGCGGCAACAGTAATAGTTATCACGATCTTCGCCCCAGAGCCGAGACTGCGTTACGGTGCCGACGCGGGGGAATGTCTACGGATCGGAGAGCTTCAACTCCAACACGACGACGCCCAGATTCTCCTTGTCCGCGGGGTAGATCCTGCGCAGGAGCCCGAGCGCCTGGCCGGCGGGTGTTCCGGGCAGTGCCTGGTCGACGTTCTCGTTGCGAACCATCTCGGCGAAGCTTGGATAGTTGCGTACGCCGGCCACGTGGCACTGGAACTGCTCGGAGCCGGAGACAAGCGTGATGTCATCACCCGGACAGATCGACTTGATATGGCGGTAACCGACGCGGATCTCCAGCGTCTTGCGGCCACTCCGAATGAGATCGAAGTACTCCTTGCGGATTCTCAGGCTTCTTCTCAACACCGCGTCCTTGCCGATCCGGCACGCCCACTGCTGCGTGACAACACCGGCACTGTAGGCCCCGGGCAGCATCGCCTCGCAATCCCAGCCGGCCTCCTGCAGGATGACGACCTGCTCGGCGTTCGGCGTGATGTGCAGGTACGCCTTCCGGCCCTTGTCGTACAGCAGCGACTGCAGGTCGACCACCAGCGCGCGAAACGCCTCCCTGTCGTCGGCGACGACAGGCATGACCTTGACCGAGTCACCCTTCTTGGGATAGGCGATCGCGGCGGCGCGGTGCTGGCCGAGCCGGTCCTTGGCGGCGAACACCCAGGCCGGAGCGGGCGCGTACGGGCAGTCCACGCCAGCCCGCAACGCCTCCAGCCATCGGGCGTCCGCACCGTCCACTTCGGCTGCCACGTGCCGCAGGAGCAGGTCACGGACCGGTAGCCAGTCATCGTCCTGGACACCGATGACCGAAATGATCGATGCCGGCCCGTCCTCCACCACCGGTGGTTCGAGCGCGCGCCGGAGCAGGACTTCGGACTCGCCGTCCTTGTACTGGCCGTCCGAGTGCCCGCAGTCCACGAAACCGTGTTGGCGGAAGAAGTCCAGCGCACTGTGATTGCCCTCGGCGACCGTGCAGTAGAGCTGCCGGGCGCCGGCCCTGCGCGCTTCGTCTTCGGCTCGGCGCAGCAGCAGCGCACCGAAACCCCGGTCGCGATGACTGTGCGGGAACAGGATCAATGGGCTGATCTTGCAGGTCGACTGGCGTTTGAACACGAGATTGAGGACACCGACACGTTTGGTGCCCGACCACAGGACGAACAACAACTGCCGGGTGGACAGGAGCCCTCGCGTGTCCCGGCCGCCGGCGAGGTGCGTTCTGATGAGCCGGCGGGCGTGCGCCTCGTGATCGCCGCCGTAGAACGGGGCCAGGGCTTCCGTGAACGCCCGCAGCAGATAGTGCTCGTCAGCGGCGTTGGCTGGTCGAATGGCCGGTTTGTCGTCCTCGGCCGGCCCGCGGTGCAGTTCCGACGACCTGTCCCCCAGGTCGACTGTCGTGGTCGACATCATCGTCGTCGCGGGCATGTGACCTCCCACTGGTGTGTCCGCCCGGCCCGCTCCCGACGAGTTCTGAGAACCCACAATGCGGAACTCTAAGTGTCCGGGCACCAGATCGTCGGGTGAGCTGCCATCCATTATTCGACGAAGACCAGCTCTTCGTAACGGCATGGCTCCATGTCCTACCCGATTGGCTGAAGGAACGCACTTAAGTGACCGAATCCTGACCATCGAAGACGCGACCGAGTAGTGGAAAATTATGTGACAATTATTGGACTCCATGGGAGCGACCAGCGAGAACACGATGTCCACCGCCGGTGCGCCCGTCAACCGGTCTGGTGAAAACATGACGTCCACCGCGCGGCCGCGGGTTTCGGAAATTGGCGGTTCCGCCGATTTTGCCGCCGTGGGCAAGAACGACGAGTGGTCGTCACTCGCCGTGTCGAACTACGGTGGCCGGGCACCCGTGTCGGGTGCCCGGCCACGGACGAGTGGTCAGCCGACGGGTTCGGCCAGTTCGACGCCGGTGGTCCAGGTGTCGTGGTCGATCTTGCGGAGCCGTTCCTCGTCGTCGAGCTCCAGCTTGCCCATGACCCAGCGCAGGACCGGCGGTGCCATCAGGGACGTGACGATCGCGACCAGGACGACGATCGTGTACGACGCCGAGTTGAGCACGCCCAGCCGCAGGCCGGTGAGGGCGACGACGACCTCGACGACGCCCCGGGAGTTCATGCCGGCGCCCAGGGCCAGGCCTTCCAGCCTGGTCAGGCCGGTCATCCTGGCGCCCAGGTAGGCGCCGCCGAACTTGCCGAGGACCGCGACGGCCAGCACGGCCAGGCCGGCGATCGCCACGGACGGCTTGCCCAGCGACGTCAGGTCGACCCGCAGGCCGGCGGTGGCCAGGAACAGCGGGGCGAACACGGACAGCACCACGGAGCGCAGCGGGGCCAGTTTCACCTGCACCGGCTTGACCCTGGCGACCAGGACACCGGCGATGAACGCGCCGAAGATCGGCTCCATGCCCAGCGACAGGGTGATGACGGAACCGGTCAGCACGATGGCGACCGCGGCCGCGATGGCCGGCCCGGACTCGCTGGACCTGGCCATTTTCGTCATCACGGCGCGCACCAGCCGCCGGCCGACGGTGGACGCGAACGCGATGAAGATCGCCAGGTAGGCGACCTGGACCGAGACGTGGCCGAAGGTGACACCCGCGGTGGCCGCCGCCGACACCACGGACAGCAGCAGCCAGCCGGCGGCGTCGTCGATCATGCTGGCGCCCAGGACGAGTTGGCCGAGGTTGCGGTGCAGCAGGCCCATGTCGGTCAGCGTCTTCGCGATGACCGGGATCGCCGTCACGCACATCGCGATGCCCATGAACAACGCGAACACGCCGCGACTGGCCGAATGGCCGGCGAGGGCGCCGGGCACGATCAGGCCCACCCCGACGCCGAACAGCAACGGGATCACCAGGCCGGCCACGCCGACCGACAGCACGGAACGCGCGCGGCGCCGGATGGCGTCCGTGTCCAGGTGGGTGCCGGTGATGCCGACCAGCAGCACCACGCTGAGCTGGCCGGCCGCGTCGAGCAGGTGGGTCTGCTCCGCGGAGTTGGGCAGCAGCCAGTGCGCGACGGACGGCAGCAGGTGCCCCAGCACCGACGGTCCCAGCAGCACACCGGTGACCAGTTCGCCGACGATCGCCGGCAGGCCGAACCGGCCGGCCAGCCTGCCCAGCAGTCGCGCGAGTACCAACAGGACCGCCAGGGTCGCGAACAGCACCAGCAGTGGATGCGGTGCCAGGGGCGCGACGATCGATGACATGGATCGACCTCCTCATGGTCCGATACGGGCGTGCCGTATCCACGCTGCGCCAACCGATTGCCGGTCCCCGTATGACCAGGTCGTGCGCTGTGCCCAGCATCCCGCACCCCGGCGGCCATGACTTCTCCATGAGAGCTCATGTGAAACCGTCAGGGCGGCGACATGACGCGCGCACTGTCCGGTTCGGACACGACGAACCCGGGCCTGCTTGCCGGCCCGGGTTCGTGGGACAAACCGTCAGTGGTGCGCGGACAGTTCGTGGGACAAACCGTCAGTGGTGCGCGGAC
>DATEPR010000523.1:0-10298 GCA_035273045.1 Pseudonocardiaceae bacterium
CCCCGGCGCGTCCGTGTGATCCTCGGAATAATTGTCAATACGTTCCCACCACTCCGGATGATCAGGACAGGTCGGGTGATATGTCCGATTTGCTCGATGGTAGCGCCCACGAAACCGCGACCCCAAGGTCGGCTTCACACGCGGCGTGCGACGATGACCAGGTTATGGCCGAAACCCAGTTGACCCGCATGGTGCAGAGCGTCCCGACGGCCGCCGACCTGCCCGCGGACGGCATTCCGACGGCTCGCGTCCGGCACGCTTCCGGCCTGTCGAAGCGCACCGTGGCGCAGGGCACGATCGGTTCGGTGGCCATCCTGATCGGCTCCCTGGGGGCCGGCGGCGACCTGATCCAGGACCCGATCCTGGGCAACAGCCCGTTCGCGTGGATCCGCTTCGGCCACGGCCAGCAGCTGGCCCAGGCCGTGCTGTACATCGGCGTCGGGCTGCTCGTGTGGGCCTGGGTGCGGCTGGGCCGCGACGTCCTGGCCAAGCGGGTCACACCGCGCGCGGTGCTGGTCACCGGGCTGGCGTGGATCACCCCCATGATCGTCTCGCCGCCCACGTTCACCCGGGACGTCTTCTCCTACCTCGGGCAGGGCGAGCAGCTGCTGCGCGGCATCGACCCGTACGCGGTCGGCCCCTCGGTGCTCGGCGACACCATCGCGCTGAACGTGCACCCGTTCTGGCAGACCACTCCCGCGCCCTACGGGCCGCTGTTCCTGCTGCTGGCCAAGGGTGTGGCCGCGCTGATCGGCGAGCACCTGATCATCGGCGTGATCCTGATGCGGCTGGTCCTGATGGTCGGCCTGCTCGTCCTCGTGCTGTCGCTGCCCGGCCTGGTCGACCACCTCGGTGGCCGGCTGTCGGTGGCGTTCTGGCTGATGGTGGCCAGCCCGATGACGGTGATCCACCTCGTCGGCGGCCCGCACAACGACCTGCTGATGCTCGGCCTGCTGGCCAGCGGCGTGCTGCTCGTGCTCAACCGGCGCCATGTCTCGGGTATCGCGCTGGTCACCCTCGCGATGGCCGTGAAGGCGACGGCCGGTGTCGCGCTGCCGTTCCTGATGTGGGTGTGGGCTGCCCGGCTGGAGGGCACGCTGGCCCGCCGGTTCGTCCGCGCGTCGGCCGCCGTGGTGGGCATCGTGATCGTGGTCTTCGGCGCCTGCATGGCCGTGGCGCGGGTGAACTTCGGCTGGATCGGCGCGCTGCACGCGCCGACGATGATCGTGAACTGGACGAACCTGCCGACCGGTGTCGGCGAGATCACCCACGTGATCGTGAACTGGTTCGGCACCGTGCCGGAGCAGCCGTTCGTCAACCTGTTCCGGTTCCTCGGCATCGCCGGTTTCGTGGTGCTGTTCGGGGTGCAGTGGTGGAAGTCGCGCACCGGTGGGCCGGCGGCGGTCCGCCGGATGGCACTCACGCTGCTGGCCGCCGCGATCCTGGTGCCCCCGACGCTGCCCTGGTACCTGACGTGGGGCCTGGCGATCCTCAGCGCGGCGCCGTGGAAGCGCGGCTGGCTGGCCTTCTCCGCCGCGCTGGCGGTGCTGATCCTGCTGGTGTACTACCCGAACGGCGAAGGCGCGATGGGGTCGCCGGCGCACATGATCTGGGTGTTCCTGGCGGCGATCCTGACCGGCTGGTCGATGCTCAGGTTCGACCCGCTGGGCCTGCGCGACAAGCCCGCCGGCCACGACACGCTGCCCGGCGACGTGGCCGCACCGCTACCCCCCGAACCGGAAACCTCGGCGCTCGTGCCGGCACCGGCGGCGCACGAGGCGGACCAGGAACCGGACGGTGCCGACCGGGCGGTCGCCGCCGAGCCGGAGCCGGCGGCCGAGCCGCTGCATCGCGGACCCGCGCCGGTCTAGCCGCGGAAGCCCCGAGCTGTCGCGGTCGGCGCTGGTCAGCCGCTCAGGAAGCCGCGTAGCAGGGCGGCGGTGCCGGCGAGGTGTTCGGCCATCTCCTGGCGGGCGGCGGCTGGGTCGCCGCGCAGGATCGCGGCCACGATCGCCTCGTGCTGGGCGTTGGAGTGGGCGATGTTCGGCGGGAGCAGCGGGATCCGGTCCAGCAGTTCGTTGATCCGCATGCGCACGTCGGCCACGGCCGTGGTGAGCGACGCCGACCCGGTGACCTCGGCGATCGCCAGGTGCAGCCGGGAGTCGCGGCGCCGGTACTCGACCAGGTCGGCCGCTGCCGTCTCGGCCAGCCGGTCGGACAGGTGTCGACGCTGTGCCGGGGTGAGCGTGCGCTGGGCGGCCACCTCGGCGGCCCCCGTCTCGACGACCGTGCGCAGCGTCAGCGCGTCCGCCAGGCCCTCGGCCAGCGCTGTGGTGTCCGGGTGCGGCACCGGCCGGACCGGCGACGGATGGGTGACGAACGTGCCGCCGTAGCGGCCGCGGCGCGACGCCACATAGCCGGCCTCGGCCAGGGCGTGGATGGCCTCCCGCAGGGTGGTCCTGGCCACGCCCAGCCGCGCGGCCAGTTCGCGTTCCGCCGGGAGCCGGTCGCCCGCCGCCACCACGCCCAGTTTGATGGCGCGCAGCAGCCGCTCGACCGTCTCCTCGAACGCGTTCCCGGCGCGCACCGGCTGGAACAGCGCGTCGTCCGCCGCCACCACGTCCGGTTCCGGTGCGGATGTCATCAGGATCCTTCCGTGGATATTCCGGCTTCAGCCGGGGAGGAAACGAATCCCCTGCGAGGGGGCAAACAAGGACGAACCGCCGTCGGGCGGTGCGTCGTCCACCACCCACCCGACCACAGGGCTCACAAAGAACCGCGCTATCGCGTGAACTGTGACCACGCACGTGAAGCGGGCGTTCAAGTACCGCTTCTACCCCACCGAGCAGCAGGCGCAGGAGCTGCTGCGCACGTTCGGGTGCGTGCGGCTGGTCTACAACAAGGCTCTCGAAGCCCGCACTGCCGCTTGGTACACCGAGCAGCGGCGGGTGAACTACGTCGAAACCTCGGCGATGCTCACCGGGTGGAAGCAGACCGAGGAGATGGCGTTCCTCACCGAGGTGTCCTCGGTGCCGCTGCAACAGACGTTGCGGCACCTGCAAGGCGCGTTCACGAACTTCTTCGCCAAGCGAGCCCAGTATCCGCGGTTCAAGTCGCGGAAGAAGTCCCGGGCTTCGGCCGAGTACACCCGGTCGGCGTTTCGCTGGCGTGACGGGCAGCTTACCCTGGCCAAGATGCCTGAGCCGCTGGCGATCGTGTGGTCGCGGCCCCTGCCGGAAGGCACCGCGCCCTCCACGGTGACGGTGTCGCTCGACGCGGCCGGTCGCTGGCACGTGGCGATCCTGGTGGAGACCAGCATCGAGCATCTGCCGCGCGCCGACACCGCGGTGGGCGTCGACGCGGGCCTGACCTCGCTGCTGACCCTGTCCACCGGGGAGAAGATCACCAACCCCCGGCATGAGCGACGCGACCGGCAACGCCTCGCCCGCGCGCAACGGGCGCTGTCTCGCAAACAGAAGGGCTCGGCCAACCGGGACAAGGCCCGCCGCAAGGTCGCCCGCGTCCACGCCCGCATCACCGACCGCAGGCGAGATCACCTGCACAAGCTGACCACTCGGCTCGTTCGTGAGAACCAAACGATCGTGATCGAGGACCTGCACGTGTTCGGGATGCTGCGCAACGGCAGCCTGGCACGGGCGATCTCCGACGCCTCGTGGTCGGAATTGCGTTCCATGCTGGAGTACAAAGCGGCCTGGTACGGCCGTGAGGTGATCGCCATTGACCAGTGGTTCCCGTCGAGCAAGACGTGCTCGACGTGCGGGGCCCTGGCTGACCGGATGCCGCTGGGCGTGCGGGAATGGACGTGCCGGTGGTGCGGCACGGTCCAGGACCGTGACATCAACGCGGCGCGCAACATTCTGGCCGCCGGGCTGGCGGTGTCCGCCTGTGGAGACGGGGTAAGACCAACCCGGCATTAGCCGGCGAGGCACCTGTCGCAACCTCCCTTCCAGGGTGAAGAAGCAGGAACTGTCGGCCGTGAGGCCGGTGGGGAATCCCCGCCGAAGGCAGGGGAGGAAGTCAAAGCGGGGTCACGTAGGCGCTGGAGATGCCGCCGTCGACCAGGAACGTGGACGCCGTGATGTACGACGCGTCATCGCTGGCCAGGAACGCGACCGTGGCGGCGATCTCCTCCGGCTCGGCGAACCGGCCCATCGGCACGTGCACCAGGCGCCGTGCCGCGCGTTCCGGGTCGGCCGCGAACAGTTCCTCCAGCAGCGGCGTGTTCACCGGGCCGGGGCACAGCGCGTTCACCCGCACGCCCTCCCTGGCGAACTCCACGCCCAACTCCCGGCTCAGCGCCAGCACACCGCCCTTGGCCGCGGTGTAGGAGATCTGCGACGTCGCCGAGCCGATCACCGCGACGAACGACGCCGTGTTGATCACCGAACCCCGGCCGGCCGCGCGCATGTACTGGATGGCGTACTTGCTGCACAGGAACACCGACGTGAGGTTCACCTGCTGGACCTGTTGCCACATGGCCAGGTCGGTGGTCAGCACGGAGCCGTCCTCCGGCGGGGAGATGCCGGCGTTGTTGAACGCGACGTCCACCGAGCCGTAGGTGTCCATCGTGGTGCCGAACAGCCGGCGGACGTCGTCCTCGCTGGACACGTCGGCCCGGACGTACAGCCAGTCGACCTCGCCGGCCGCCATCTCGCCGCCGACCGGGTCGATGTCGGCGACCACGACCCGGGCTCCCTCGGCGGCGAGCCGGCGGACCGACGCCAGACCGATGCCGCTGCCACCCCCGGTCACCACGGCCACCCGGCCGTCCAGCCTGCCCGGCACCACCGGACGTGTCTCGGTCATCTCGTCCCCTTCGTCATCGCGTGCTGGTGAAGACGTTCTCGCAGGTCGGCCTGGGCGGTGGCGGCTCAGGTGGGGAGACGGTCCCGGCTTGCCGGGCCTCGGCTGGCCGGTGGTGTCGGTGGCTGTGCTGGGGCGTCATGGGTGGCTTGCGGCCTGGACCAACGCCGTGACCAGGCGGTCGTCGGTGTGGACTTGCTCCGGGTGCCACTGGACGCCCACGACGAACTCGCGGGACCGGTGTTCCACCGCTTCTACCGTGCCGTCCGCCGCGGTGGCCGTGACCGACAGGTCGGGGGCGACCTTGTCGACGGCCTGGTGGTGGTGGCACTGGACCGTTGCCGACGTGCCCAGCGCGGCCGCCACCTGGCTGCCCGGCGTGAGGCACACCCGCGTGGTGCCGAACCGGCCCGGGCGGGGGCGGTGGTCGTCGTTGCCGACGTGGTCCGGGAGGTGTTGGTGGAGGGTGCCGCCCAGCGCCGCGTTCAGCACCTGGGCGCCCCGGCAGATCGCCAGCACCGGCAGGTCCGCCGCGAGCGCCGCCGTCAGCAGGGCGAACTCGTAGGCGTCGCGGTCCGGGCGGGTGGCCTCGGTGCCGGGCAGTCGCCGTTCGCCGTAGCGGGACGGGGACACGTCGGGGCCGCCGGACAGGATCAGGCCGTCCAGCCGGGCCGCCAGTTCGGCCGCGCCGTCACCGATCGGCGGCAGCAGCACGGGCACGCCGCCGGCGCGGACCACGCTGTCCAGGTAGTCCCGGGTGAGCAGCGCGCAGTCCTCCTGCCAGATGCCGAATCTGGCCCGCTCCAGGTACGACGTGACGCCGATCAGCGGCCGGACGGGTTCAGAGGCGTTCGAAACCACGGATGCGCTCCCAGTCGGTGACTGCCGCGTCGAAGGCTGCCAGTTCCACCGTCGCGGCGTTGACGTAGTGCTCGACCACCTGCGCGCCGAAATGCTCCTCGGCCAGCTTGCTGCTGGCCAGCAGATCGGCCGCATCGCGCAGGGTGCCGGGGATTCTCGGCTTGTCGGACTCGTAGGCGTTGCCGACGAAGTCGGGCTCCGGTTCCAGGTCGTGCTCGATGCCGTGCAGGCCGGCGGCGACCAGGGCGGCCACGGCCAGGTACGGGTTGACGTCGCCGCCGGGCACCCGGTTCTCCACCCGCAGCGAGTCGCCGTGGCCGACCACGCGCAGCGCGCACGTGCGGTTGTCGTTGCCCCACGCCACCGCGGTGGGGGCGAAGCTGCCGTCGACGAATCGCTTGTAGGAGTTGACGTTCGGTGCGTAGAAGTACGTGAAGTCGCGCAGGCACGCCAACTGGCCGGCCAGGAAGTGCCGCATCAGCGGGGAGAAGCCATGTTCGCCGTCGCCGGCCAGGACCGGCTCGCCGGACGCCGACCGCAGGCTGATGTGGATGTGGCAGGAGTTGCCCTCGCGCTCGTTGTACTTCGCCATGAACGTGATGCTGCGGCCCTCCTGCGCGGCGATCTCCTTGGCGCCCGTCTTGTAGACGCTGTGGTTGTCGCACGTGGTGAGGGCGTCCGCGTAACGGAACGCGATCTCGTGCTGGCCCGGGTTGCACTCGCCCTTGGCTGACTCGACGTACATTCCGGCGCCGGCCATGCTGTTGCGGATGCGGCGCAGCAGCGGTTCCAGCCGGGCGGTGCCCAGCATCGAATAGTCCACATTGTACTGATTGGCCGGGGTGAGTCCCCGGTAGCCGGACCGCCACGCCGACTCGTACGTGTCATCGAAGACGATGAACTCCAGTTCGGTGCCCACGTACGCGACCAGGCCGTGTGCGGCCAGCCGGTCCAACTGGCGGCGCAGCACCCGCCTCGGCGACGCCGGGACCGGGCCGCCGGTGACCCACTCGACGTCGGCCAGCACCAGGGCCGTGCCCTCGTGCCACGGCACCAGGCGCAGCGTGTTCAGGTCGGGCCGCAGCACGACGTCGCCGTAGCCGCGGTCCCAGGACGACATCCGGTAGCCGCCGACGGTGTTCATCTCGACGTCCACCGCGAGCAGGTAGTCGCACGCCTCGGTGGCGTGCGGGACGACCTCGTTGAGGAAGTACCGCGCCGCGCAGCGCTTGCCCTGCAGGCGGCCCTGCATGTCGGTGATGGCGACCAGGACGGTGTCGATGGCGCCCTGGTCGACCAGGGTGCGGAGGCGGTCGAGGGTGAGTGGTTCGCTCTCGTGTGGCATGGGGGCCTTCTAGCTGGTGGGCAATGGGCTGATGCTGGTCCATAGTGGGCGGCTGTCAAGCGACTGTAACGTGATGGCTCTTGACACGGTCTGGTGGTCCGCGTCACGCTCGACCCTTCTCAATGGGCCGGCAACGGTCCATTGAGCGGTTTGCTGGCTCGGTCTCACCCACGTTTCGAGGGAGCCGCCTTGTCTCACCTGTCCGACCAGCCTCCGGTGCCCGCCCCAGCGGCCGACATCGACGACGACACTCGGCTGCGGCAGCTCGGCTACGCGCAGGAACTCCGCCGCTCGCTGTCCGGCTTCTCCAACTTCGCGGTGTCCTTCACCATCATCTCGATCCTGTCCGGCTGCCTCACGCTCTACGGCACCGGCCTGAACACCGGCGGGCCGGTCTCGCTGATCTGGGGCTGGCCGCTGGTCGGCGCGTTCGTCGTGCTGGTCGGCCTGGGCATGGCCGAGGTCTGCTCCAGCTACCCGACCGCGGGCGGCCTCTACTACTGGGCGGCCAAACTGGCGCCCAAGCACGCCGCCGCCTGGTCGTGGTTCACCGGCTGGTTCAACCTGATCGGGCAGGTGGCGGTGACGGCCGGCATCGACTTCGGCGCCGGCACGTTCCTCAACGCGCTGCTCGACCTGCTGTTCGGCTTCAGCGCCACGGCGGCGCACACCATCCTGCTGACCGGGATCATTCTTGTCGTCCATGGTTTGTTAAACACCGTCGGCGTGCGTCTGGTTGCAGTTCTGAACAACATCAGCGTGTGGTGGCACCTGATCGGGGTACTGATCATCGTCGCCGTCCTGGTCTTCGTGCCCACCCACCACCAGCCCGCGTCGTTCGTGTTCGGACACTTCGTGAACAACACCGGCTGGGGATTCGCGCCCTACGTCTTCCTGCTCGGCCTGCTCAACGCCCAGTACACGCTGACCGGTTACGACGCCTCCGCGCACATGACCGAGGAGACCCGCGACGCGGCCCGGTCCGGCCCGAGGGGCATCCTCAACTCGATCCTGGTGTCGCTCGCCGCCGGCTGGGTGCTGCTCATCGGCCTCACCTTCGCCATCCAGGACTACCAGCACACACTGTCCACTCCGACGGGCGTGCCGCCGGCGCAGGTCTTCATCGACGCGGCCGGCCAGAAGACCGGCGAGTTCCTGCTGTTCGTCGCGGTGGGCGCGCAACTGTTCTGCGGCATGGCGTCGGTGACCGCCAACTCGCGGATGATCTACGCCTTCGCCAGGGACGGCGCCGTGCCCGGCGCGAACTTCTGGCACCGCATCAACAAGCGCACCCGCACGCCGACCAACTCGGTGTGGCTGGCCGTGGTCTGCGCGTTCGTGCTCACCCTGCCCGCGCTGTGGAACACCACGGCCTACGTCGCGGTCACGTCCATCGCGGCCGTCGGCCTGTACGTGGCGTACGTGATCCCGGTGTTCCTGCGGGTGCTCAAGGGCGAACGGTTCGAACGGGGACCATGGCACCTCGGCCGCTGGGGCCGGCCGGTGGGCATCGTGGCCAGCGTGTGGGTGGTGTTCATCTTCGTGCTGTTCATGCTGCCGACCGTGTCTCCGGTCAGCTTCGGCACGTTCAACTACACGCCGGTGGCGTTCGTGGTGGTGCTCGGCGGCGCGGCGATCTGGTGGTTCGTGTCGGCACGGCGGTGGTTCACCGGCCCGAGGGTGCAGGGCACACCGGAGGAGTTGGCCGCCGTGGAACGGGAACTGGAGGAGCTGGCATAGCTCTGCGACCGATATCCGGGTGTGGGAGGGTGATGCCCGGACACCGGCGTAAGAGGTGAGTGAGCGTGGCGGAGACCGTCGACGTCGTCGTGATCGGCATGGGACCGGGTGGCGAGGCCGTCGCCGGCCAGCTCGCCGAGGCAGGACTGTCCGTGGTGGGTGTGGACGCGCGCCTGCTCGGCGGCGAATGCCCCTACTACGGCTGCATTCCCAGCAAGATGATCATCAGGGCGGCGGACGTGCTGGCCGAGGGCAGGCGGGTGCCGTTCCTGGCCGGGGACAGCACGGTCCGCGCCGACTACACGCCGGTCGGTGAACGCATCCGTACCGAGGCGACGGACAACTGGGACGACACCGTCGCCGTGGACCGGTTCACCGCCAAGGGCGGCCGGTTCCTGCGCGGCCGCGGCCGGCTGACCGGGCCGCACACGGTCACCGTGACCACGACGGACGGACAGGCCGTCGAGCTGACCGCGCGCCGGGCCATCGTGCTGAACACCGGAACCGATCCGGCCGTGCCCCCGATCCCGGGCCTCGCCGAGTCGCCGTTCTGGACCAACCGGGAGATCCTCGCCATCGAGAAGGCGCCCGAGTCGCTGGCCGTGCTCGGCGGCGGCGCGATCGGCTGCGAGCTGGCGCAGGCGTTCGCCCGCTTCGGCACGGCGGTGTCCGTGGTCGGCCGGGCGCCCCGGCTGCTGGCCTACGAGGAACCGGAGTCCAGCGAGCTGATCGAGGCCACGTTCGCGCAGGACGGCATCGCCGTCCACAACGGTGTCGACGTCACCGCCGTGCACTACGACGGCCGGTTCACGCTGGAGTTCGACGGCGGCTCGGTGGACGCCGAACAGCTCCTGGTGGCCAGCGGGCGCACCAGCACGATCGGGCAGCTCGGGGTGGACGCGATCGGCCTGGACCCGACCGCGAAGGTGCTGACGCCGGACGAGCACATGCGGGTCGCCGACGGGGTGTGGGCGATCGGCGACATGACCGGCAAGGGCGCCTTCACCCACGTGTCGATGTACCAGGCGGCGGTCGCGGTGCGCAGCATCCTGGGCCGGCCCGGCCGCGGCGCCGAGTACCACGCCGTGCCCCGCGTGACGTTCACCGATCCCGAGGTGGGCTCGGTCGGGTTGAGCGAGGAGCAGGCCAGGGCCAAAGGGCTCAACGTCCGGGTGGGCAGCGTGCGGATCCCGGAGTCCACCAGGGGTTTCATCCACAAGGTGGGCAACACCGGGCTCATCAAGGTGGTCGAGGACGCCGACCGGGGCGTGCTGGTGGGTGCCACGTCGGCCGGGCCGACCGGTGGCGAGGTGCTGTCCGCGCTGGTGGTCGCCGTGCACGCCGAGGTGCCGGTGGAGCGGCTGACCGGGATGATCTACGCCTACCCCACGTTCCACCGCGCGATCGAGGCCGCGCTGGCGGACCTGCACTGAACACGGCTCGGCCCCGCGGGCGAAAGCCCGCGGGGCCGAGTGATCGACCTCAGCCGATCGTGTACTGGTACGGCAGGCCGGCCACGTCGTTCGCG
>DATEPR010000524.1:0-2149 GCA_035273045.1 Pseudonocardiaceae bacterium
AGCTGGCTGTCGAACCAGGCACCTTGCCCTTGCCGAACGCGCCGACGTCGATCAGGAAGATCACCACGGGGAACACCATGGTGAACATCAGGAACCGCGGGTTGCGCAGCGCCCGTTTGACCTCCAGGCCCAGGTACGTCGTTCTCATCGGACTGCCTCCTCGTCGTCACCGGTCAGCGCGAGGAACGCCTCCTCCAGGCCGACGGCCTTGATTTCGATGTCGTACGCGGCCGGGTAGCCGCCGATCAGCGCGCGGACGGCGGCGTCGGAGTCGACACAGTCCAGTTCGACCCGTTCGCCGCGCAGTTCCGCCGAACGCACCCCGGGCAGCGCCCGCATGACCGCTTCGGTCGCGCCGGACACCTGGGCGGTCAACGTGCGCCCGGACACGGCGGACCGGACCTCGGCCACCGACCCGTCCGCGATGATCCTGCCGCGGCGCATCAGCACGACCCGGTCGGCGAACTCCTCGGCCTCGTCCAGATAGTGCGTGGCGAACAGGACGGTGCGGCCGGCGTCGGTGAACTCCTTCATCGACTTCCAGAACTCGCGGCGGGTGCCCACGTCCATCGCGGCCGTCGGTTCGTCCAGCACCAGCAGGTGCGGATCGCACACCAGCGCGACCGCGAACCGCACGCGCTGCTTCTGGCCGCCGGACAGCTTGGTGCACCGGCGGTTCACCAGGTCGGCGACACCGGCCCTGGCCAGCGCCTCGGCGACCGGCATCGGCCTGCGGTGCAGCGACGCGATCATCGCGACGGTCTCACCGACCGTCGCGTCGTCCAGCAGGGAGCCCTCCTGGAGCATCGCGCCGACCGTGCCGGACGCCACCGCGTCGTGCGGCGCCTGGCCGAAGATGCTGGCGCGCCCCGCGTCCGGCCTGGTCAGGCCGAGCAGCATGTCCACCGTGGTCGACTTGCCGGCGCCGTTGGGGCCGAGCAGCGCGACCACCTCACCTGGCGCGATGAGCAGGTCGACCCCGTCCACCGCGCGCACCTCCCCATAGTGTTTGCGCAGCCCGCTGAGGCTGACCGCGGCGCCCGCGGCCACCTCGGCGCGGTCCGGACCGGTGGCTCCGACCTG
This sequence comes from Pseudonocardiaceae bacterium, assembly GCA_035273045.1. Lineage (GTDB taxonomy): Bacteria > Actinomycetota > Actinomycetes > Mycobacteriales > Pseudonocardiaceae > DATEPR01. Next base: position 1,084 of record DATEPR010000524.1, read on the forward strand.
CGCGGTGGATCTCGTCGTGTCGTTCATGACGTCGAGATTGCCGGTTTCCGGGACCGTGTGCTCAGAGCAGGTGTCATGCCGTTGCCATGACATGTGTCAGGTCAATCGAATAGGTAGCGCGGGGCGTGGCCCTGATGCCACGATCCGTCCATGCCAGCTGATCAACCCACCATCCTGGCGACCTCGGGCGGATGGCGCAGCGGGGACCGGACCGAACTGGAGTTCGGGCCACTGCTGCACTATGCGTTCGAACTGTCCGGTGTGACCGGGCGGCGGCCCCGGCTGTGCCACGTCGGCACCGCGGCCGGGGACCAGCGTTGGTTCAACGCCTGGGTCAACGAAGCCGGCCGGGTCGCCGGGGTCGACGTCGTGCACCTGAACCTGTTCACCATGCCGCCGACCGACGATCTGGACGACTACGTCGGATCGCAGGACGTGGTGTGGGTGCACGGCGGATCGGTGGCCAATCTGCTGGCCGTGTGGGCGGTGCACGACATCGGGTCCGTCATGCGGCGCGCGTGGCAGGCCGGCGTGGTGCTCAGCGGCGTTTCCGCCGGTTCCATCTGCTGGCACGTCGGCGGTCCGACCGACTCGTACGGTCCGAACCTGCGGTTGCAGCTCAACGGTCTGGCGTTACTGCCGTACGGCAACGGCGTGCACTACGACAGCGAGTCCGGCCGGCGACCGCTGGTGCACCAGGCGGTCGCGGACGGCACGCTGCCCACGACCTACTGCACCGACGACGGCACCGGCCTGCTCTACCGAGGCACGACGATGGTCGAGGCCGTGGCCGAACGCGCCGGCGCGAACTGCTACCGGGTCACCCGCGACGAGTCGACCGGTGGCGCGGTGGAGGACGTGCTGGACGTGCGGCGGCTCTGACTTGTACACCACAACCGGCTCTCACCGGCCGAGTTGTCCACATCCCCTCCAACTGTCCACAGGCTGTTCCTGGATGGCCGCACACGCAGTGCCCTTCTGGCCACACTTGCGCCGTGCACCGAGCACATCCCATCCAGAAAGGACAGTCCACCATGAACAAGCTGACGACGGCCGCCCTGGTCGG
>DATEPR010000525.1:0-7951 GCA_035273045.1 Pseudonocardiaceae bacterium
CCCCTTCGGGCACGCCGATCCGGCGGTGCGCCGGCTGCTGGTGGACCAGATCGGCGGACTCGGCGCCGTGGAGCCGTTCGCCGCGCACGTGCACGCCACGCTGGCCGCCCGGCGGGCCGGAGGTGGCCCCGACCGGCTCACCGGCCGGGAACAGGTGGTGCTCACCCGATTGGCGGCGCAGCGCTCACTGAACGAGATCGCCACCGACCTCACGGTGTCAGTCAATACTGTGAAAACACACGTTCGAGCGATCTACACAAAACTCGGCGTGAACAGCCGCCGCTCGGCCGTTGTCACCGCCCGGGCGCGCGGCCTCACGTGAACGCAATCCATCATTCCGGCGGAACCGCGATACACACATTACGGTCGATTTTTTAAATGATCAGTGCCCGGTTGGGTTGCGGGCGTCGAGAGGACTCATCAGAATAGACAGTCTTTCCTGGAGCGATGCTGGCAGACGCGCCTGCGTGTCGGTCCAGACGGTGAATGGGGGGTGACGGGAAACGTGTTGTTACCCGTACGGAGCAATAGCCGTGACGGAACGCTGTCACGTCACCTGACGCCTGCCGCTCGTCCCCGGCGTGGGAGCCGAGGACGAGCGGATCTTCGGCCGTATCGATCAGTCTGATCAGATGTCCTTGTTGCGCACAGTGAACACCCCCTCCCAGGTCACGGACGGCCTTGTCGGTCGGGTGTCCCGAAAGCGGGTATGACATGAACCGCTGGCTGGACGTTTTGTTGCGACCCCAACGGTGGCGCCTTTGGTCCCTGCCGAGAGGGGCGATCGCTTTCCTGCTGCTCGTCGAGGCAGCGGCGGTGACGGTCACGGTGCTGCTGAGCGTCCGTCATCCCATCACCAGGCAGAGTCTCAGCTATCTCGGCATCGTGGTGGCGCTCGGTCTCGTCGCCGCCGAGGCGGCCAGGAGTGTCGAGCGGATGCGCCGGTGGTTCACCCACACGCCGCACGTGAACATGAGTTCCGTATGGACGCTGTCGGCCGCGCTGCTCACCTCGCCCGCACTCACCGCGCTGGCCGTCGCGATCCTCTATATACACCTCTGGGCGCGCAGCTGGTACCCGGTGACCGGCGTCCATCCGTACCGGGTCGCGTTCAACGTCGCTTCGGTCATCCTGTCCTGCCAGACGGCGGCAGTGCTGGCACAGGTGGTGCCCGGCTTCTCGCTGGCGCCGACCCGGCCGCTCCAACTGCTGTCCATCGCCGCGGTGATCCTCGGGTACTCGCTGGTCAACTCGACGCTGGCCGCGATCGCGCTGCTGCTGCTCGGTGAGCAGCACACGGTCCGCGACCTGGCGGGCAGCTGGCATGAGAACAGTGTCGAATACGCGACACTGTGCGTCGGCATGTTGGCGGCGACAGTACTGCTCTGGCGGCCGTGGCTGGCCGTGCTGATGCTGCCGCCGCTGCACGTGCTGCACCGCAGCATCCTGATCCGGCAGCTGGAGCACGCGGCGACGGTCGACGAGAAGACCGGCCTGCTCAACGCGCAGAGCTGGCACAGCCTGGCCGCCGCGCAGCTGGAACGGGCCGGCAGGCTGGGTACCAAGCTGGGCCTGCTGATGGTCGACCTGGACCATTTCACCCGGGTGAACGAGCGGCTCGGCCGGGAGGTCGGCGACCGGGTGCTGCACGCGGTCGGCGACACGATGCGCCGGGAGACCCGGTCCGGCGACCTGTGCGGGCGGCTGGGTGGCGAGGAGTTCGTCATGCTGCTGGCCGACACCGAACTGGAGGACGCGGTGCACCGCGCCGACCGGGTGTGCCAGCAGGTGCGGTCGTTGCTGTACCGGACCGTCGACGACGCCGCCGGGGTGCGGCTGAGCGCGTCGATCGGCGTCGCGTCCTACCCGGACGCCGGGTCGGAACTGGACGAAGTGTTGCTGGCGGCGGACAACGCGCTGTTCGCGGCGAAGGATGCCGGCCGGGATCGGGCCAGCGCCGTGCAACTCGGCACCGGCGAGCAACCCGCCACGGACAGCCCAACGTTCCACCGATCAGGTGATAAAGGCTCGCCGGAGGACGGACTCAGTCAGTACTGACGTTGCGCTCCGTCGCCCTGGCGACGGTATTCCTCGATCACCAGGTTCGGACGGCCTGGTAGCGCGAGTACCAATCGGCGTGACGGCCCGCCTCGGAACATTCCGCGTCAGCACTCCAGTTCCTGCCCCGGTGGGCCGTCACGCCCCAACCGCCGATTAATCGTATTGGAAACCGGCGATTTCGGTACTCACCCGGACAACACCGGACCGGTACGCCTCGGCGACGACCGTCGGGGGCGCCGCCGAGGCGAGGTCCGGCTCCCAGCGGCTGGGTCGGGAAGGCATCCCTGGCGACCCCGACCCAGCCGCCCCCATACGCCACCACCGGACGGGGGGACGACGATGCCGAAGACGGACGCCGGCACCGAAACGGCCGACCGGCTGACCGCGGTCACGCGCGCCCTGGCCGGCGCCGTCGACGAGATCGAGACACTGGCCGCGGAGCGGCCCGACATCGATCTGCTGGCCAGGTCGGTACCGACCTGCATCCACCTGGCCGGCCTGCTCGCGTCGCTGATCGGGTCACTGGGCGCGGTCGCCGAGGACATCACCGTGTGCCTGCCCGGCACCGTGGTGGACAGCGTGGTCGGCACGGTCGCCGAGTCGACACCGGAACCGCTGGGCATGACCCTGCTGGACGTGGCCGCCGACCTGGCCACGATGCGCAGCCTGCTGCACCGCGCCGCTCTGGTCGCCGCCCCCGCCGTGGCCGACCTGCGCCGCTGCCGGCTGCGCACGGTGTGAGGCGCCGGTTTCATCCGTCAGGGATGACGTGCTCCCGGCCGCCCGCGGCCAGCATCGACAGACGGAGATCGCCAAGACTTGTTCGGAGGTTGCGACATGGCCACCATGCGGGAGAGCCGGGTCTGGTCCGGCTGGGTGTTGTTCGCCGCGGTGCTGATGATGATCACGGGCGCGATCAACGTCATCGAGGGCGTCGTGGCGCTCGTCTTCCGGCAGCGCACCATCGTGATCCAGAACCAGCTCTACGTGGTCAACATGAACGGCTGGGCACTCACCCTGATCGTGTTCGGCGGCGTGCTGGTCGCGGTGGGCCTCGGCCTGCTGTCGGCCAGATCGTGGGCACGCTGGACGGCGATCGTCCTGGTGGCGATCCACGCGGTCTTCCAGGTCGGGTGGCTCGCCGCGTACCCGCTGTGGTCGCTGCTCATGCTGGCGCTCGACGTCGTGGTGCTGTACGCGCTGGCGGCCCGCTGGACGGACACGCGGCGCTGGTCGGGCGAGTACGTGCCGCCGGCGCGCGGCGGCCAGGAATCGCAGCGCCCGTTCGACCGCGCCAGCACTGGGTGAGACTTCGCGCGGCAGTCAGGTCGGTGCCGACGACGGACCGCTCCCCACCGGACCCGTCGAGCCGGTCCCGCGCGAACATCAGCCGGCGGGCACGATCCCCGCCGGCTGACGCGCGTGCTCGAACCATCCCCGGAAGATTCGCGGGGCCGGGCGACAGGGGACATCTGGCTGACTGGGGAGATCCGGGACGGCGTGCTACGGCACGCCGGCGCGCGCCGACCGGCGCACGGCCTCGATCTCGTCCCGGTGCCGTTGCGCCCATTCGGCCAGCGGCCGGGTGGCGCGCAGCAGCGAACGGCCGGTCGGCGTGAGCCGGTACCAGACGGCGCCGAACCGGCCGGCCTCGGCGCGGCGTTCCACGAGTCCGTTGTGCCGGGCGCGGCGCAGGGTGTCGGTGAGGACGCGGTCGCTGAGCGGGCGGTCGTGCGACGCCCACCCGACCCGCTTCTCGACGTCGTTGATGCCGGCGAGCAGTTCCTTGTACTGCGTCTCTCCCAGCGCGAGTGCGGCCAACACGGCGACGGTCCACCTGCCGTGCAGCAGTGCCATGGCTTCCAACACTGCCTGTCGATACGGGATGTCCCAGTCGTTCATGCAATCAGCTAACACGACGTGCCCCGGATTCGCTGGAGACGTACGGGTGACACCGGTCATCTACGACCGAAACGATGTATTGGCAACGTGAACGCCTTCCGTACCGTGGCGGCCCACGGGTTCGGTGTGGACACCGAGCGGCCGCTGTCGGTGGTGCGCGGCAGGATGCGGGCATGGTGACCGGGGACGAGGTGCGGGCGTTCGCCGCGACGCTGCCCAGGGCGTACGAGGCCGTGGTGCGGGACCGGATCAAGTACCGGGTGGGCCAGATCGTGTTCCTCGCGTTGTCGCGCGACGAGACGGTCATGGGATTCGGCTACCCGAGGGAGGAGCGGGCCGCGCTGGTGGCGGGTGAGCCGGAGAAGTTCTCCCTGCCGCGCCCGTCGGACATGCGCTACCACTGGGTCCACGTGACGCTGGCCGCGATCGATCACGACGAGATGCGCGAACTGGTCGTCGACGCCTGGCGGATGGTGGTGCCGAAGAAGGTGTGGTCGGCCTACCTGGAGACGCACCCGATGTAGTCGCACGTCGCCTACCTGGAGTGACTCCGGGATTAGAGTCGGTGACGGACCACCGCCGTCCGGAGGGAAACGCATGTCCAGTAGCACTGTCGGCCTGCCGCGCGGCAGCATCCTGGGTACCCGTGTGCAGCGCGTGGAGGACCCGGCGTTCCTCACCACCGGTGCCGTCTACACCGACGACGTCGTCGACGAACGGCTGGCCGGCGCGGTGTGGGTGACGTTCGTCCGGGCGCCGATCGCACACGCCAGGATCACCTCGATCGACCCGTCCGCCGCGCTGGCCGCCGACGGGTGCGTCGGCGTGGTCACCGCGGCCGACCTGGCGGACGTGCCGGCGCAGGAGCCGATGATGCCGCTGTTCCCGGCCGGCATGGCGCAGCCGCTGCTGGCCGCCGGCACCGTGCGCTACGTCGGCGAACCGGTCGCCGCCGTGCTGACCACCAGCCGCTACGCCGGTGAGGACGTGGCCGAACTCGTCGAGGTGGACTACGAGCCGCTGCCCGTGGTGGTCGACCCCGAGGCGGCGGCCACCGACGAGGTGCTGCTTTTCCCCGAGCTGGGCACCAACCTGGTGTGCGGCAGCGAGGCCGAGGAGACCGACATCTTCGGCGACTGCGAGGTCGTGGTCACCGGCCGGCTGGTGAACCAGCGGGTGGCCGTGGCGCCGCTGGAGGTCCGGGCGGCCGCCGCCGTGTGGGGCGACGACGACCGGTTGACCGCGTGGGTGCCCAACCAGGGCGCGCAGGCCACCCAGTCGGCGCTGGCCAGGATGCTCGGCCACGACACCGCGCAGGTCCGGGTCATCACGCCCGCCGTGGGCGGCGCGTTCGGCGCGAAGTTCGGCGCCGACCCGGAGGCGGCCGTGGTGGGCTGGATCGCCCGCCGGTTCGGCCAGCCGGCCCGGTGGGTGGAGTCCCGCTCGGAGAACATGGTCGGGATGCCGCACGGCCGGGCGCAGGTGCAGACCGTCACCATCGGCGGGGACCGGGACGGCCGGGTGCGCGCCTACCGGCTGGACGTGTTGCAGGACAGCGGCGCCTACCCGCGGTTCGGCGCGCTGCTGCCGACGCTGACGCTGCTGATGGCGCCCGCCGTCTACGACATCGAACGGCTCTCCCTCTCCTACCGCAGCGTCGCCACGAACACCACGCCGGTCGGCGCCTACCGGGGCGCCGGCCGGCCGGAGGCGACGGCGGCGATCGAGCGGGCCATGGACCTGTTCGCCGCCGAGATCGGCATGGACCCGGCGCAGGTGCGCCGGCGCAACCTGCTGCCGCCGTTCACCGAGCCGATGACCAGCAAGGGCGGCGCCAAGTACGACTCGGGCGACTACCCGATGGCGCTGGACACGGTGCTGGCCGCGGCCGGCTACGACGAGCTGCGCCGGGAGCAGGCGCTGCGCCGGGAGCGCGGCGACGAGAAGCAGTTGGGCATCGGGCTGTCCGTGTACGTCGAGATCACCGGCGGTGGCGACGAGTCCGGCGCGCCCAACGAGAACGCCACCGTCGAGGTGCACCCGGACGGCAGCGCCACCATCCTCACCGGCACGTCACCGCACGGCCAGGGCCACGAGACGGTGTGGGCGATGCTGGCCAGCGAGGAGCTGGGCATCCCGATCGAGCGGATCACCGTCCGGTGGGGCGACACCGACCTGGTGCCGAAGGGCGGCGGCACCGGCGGGTCGCGCAGCCTCCAGCAGGGCGGTGCCGCGGTGCGGCAGGCGGCGCAGGAGCTGGTCGAACTGGCCAGGACCAGGGCGGCGGACGTGCTGGAGGTCGCGGCGGACGACCTGGTGCTGGACCGCGACCGGGCCGGGCTGGCGGTCCGTGGCGTGCCCGGCACGGGGATCACGTTCGCCGCGCTGGCCGAGCGGGAACCGCTGCTGGTGCGGTCGGTGTTCACCGCGCCCGGCGCGACCTACCCGTTCGGCGCCCACCTGGCGGTGGCCGAGGTGGACGTGGAGACCGGGAAGGCGGAACTGCTGCGGCTGGTCGCGGTGGACGACGCGGGCGTGGTGATCAACCCGCTGATCGCGGAGGGCCAGCGGCACGGCGGACTCGCCCAGGGCGCGGCGCAGGCGCTGGTCGAGGAGGTCTGCTACGACGCGGACGGCAACCCGACGACCAGCACCTTCGCCGACTACCCCATCGTGTCGGCGACCGAGTTGCCCAGTTTCGAGCTGGTCACCACGGAGACACCGACCACGTACAACCCCTTGGGCGCCAAGGGCATCGGCGAGGCCGGCTCGGTCGGCGCCACCCCGGCGGTGCAGAACGCGGTGGTGGACGCGGTGGCGCATCTCGGCGTGCGGCACATCGACATGCCGACCAGCCCGATGCGGGTGTGGGCGGCGATCCGACGGGCGGGAACGGAGTCCTGATGCGGGTGTCCATCACGGTCAACGGCGAGCGCCGGACCGACGACGTCGAGCCGCGCCTGCTGCTGGCGCACTACCTGCGGGACGTCCGCGGGCTCAAGGCGACCAACATCGGCTGTGACACGACGTCGTGCGGCGCGTGCACGGTCCTTGTGGACGGTGAGACGGTGAAGTCGTGCACGGTGCTGGCCGTGCAGGCGGACGGTTCGTCGGTGACCACGCTGGAGGGCCTGGCCGGTCCGGACGGGCCGCACCCGGTGCAGGCGGCGTTCCAGGCCGAGCACGGGTTGCAGTGCGGGTTCTGCACGCCGGGCATGGTGATGGCGTCGGCCGGCCTGCTGGCGGAGAACCCGAAGCCGACCGAGCGCGAGGTGCGGGCCGGGCTGGAGGGGAACCTGTGCCGCTGCACGGGTTATCACAACATCGTGCGTGCGGTGCTGGCCGCCGCCGAGGAGATGGCGGAGGCATGATCCCGGCTGATTTCGACTACGTGCGCGCCGGTTCGGTGGACGAGGCGGTCGCGCTGCTGGCGTCGGACGAGGACGCGAAGCTGATCGCCGGCGGGCATTCGCTGCTGCCGATGATGAAGCTGCGGCTGGCGTTCCCGTCGGTGCTGGTCGACGTCCGGCGGCTGCCCGGCCTGTCGTACGTCCGGACCGAGGGTGACGAGATCGCGATCGGCGCGCTGACCCGGCACTGCGGCCTGGTGGAGTCGACCGTGCTGCGGGCCGAGGCGCCGCTGCTGGCGGAGGCCGCGTCGTTCGTGGGTGATCCGCAGATCAGGCACCGGGGCACCATCGGCGGTTCCCTGTCGCACGCCGACCCGGCCGCCGACCTGCCGGCCGCGGTGCTGGCGTCGGACGCCACGCTGGTGGTGCGGGGTCCGGCCGGGCGCCGGTCGATCGCGGCCGCCGACTTCTTCGTCGACTACTTCCAGACCGCGCTGCGCCCGGACGAGATGCTGGTCGAGGTGCGGGTGCCGCGCACCGGCCCGAACGGGTGGCACTACTCGAAGTTCGTCCGGCGGGCCAACGACTGGGCGATCGTGGCCGTCGCGACGGTGGCGGGCCGGGTGGCGCTGGCCGGC
>DATEPR010000526.1:0-3270 GCA_035273045.1 Pseudonocardiaceae bacterium
ACCGTGGTCAACGACCGGTTCGTGCACAACCGCTGCGACTCGACAGGCCCGGACCTGGGCGGGGCCGCGATCCGCGCGCTGAACCAGTACCAGGGCGCCCCGGTCTACGTCGTGGCCAGCACGTTCACCGGCGGCGTGTGCGCCAACGGCGGCGGGCTGAGCAGCATCGGCGTGTCCTGGGTGGTGCTGAACTCGCTGATGACCGGCAACGAGGCCATCGGGCACGGCGCCAACCCGGCCGCCTCCGGCACACCCGGTGGCGGCAGCGGCGGCGCGATCTACACCGACGGCGACACCTACACCGTGCGCATCGACGGCACCGTCATCGAGGACAACCACGCCAACGAGGGCGGCGGCGCGGTGTTCTTCGTGAGCAACGACAGGACCGGCACGATGACCATCGCGAGCTCGACGCTGCACCACAATCCCAGCGACGGCTTCGAGACCGCCGGTTTCCCCGGCGTCTTCTTCCTCGGTGCGCACCCGCCGACGGTGACGTCGTCCAGTTTGCGCAAGTAGCGTTACCACCGCCCCCGGTGGACGACCTCGTCGAACGGGCGCCGGTCCGGCCTGGTGATCGGCCGGAGTGGACGGTCGGCGGGGTAGCCGAGGGCGATCAGGTAGGCGCAGCGCCGGTCGGCCGGGAAGCCGAGCAGTTCGCGGGCGAGGTCCTGGTCGGCGACGGCGGTGTGCCCGGTGGCGATGCCCTGGTCGGCGGCGGCGAGCATGATGCTCATCGTGGCCTGGCCCAGGTCGTACTCGACGCGCTGCGGCCCGGACTGGCTGACGGGTGCGATGAGCGCGATGGCCGCGGCGGCACCGGCGACGTAGGCGGCGCCCTGCCAGACGCCGGCTAGTCGTTCCAGTTCGGACCGTTCGGTGACGAGGACGAAGTCCCACGGTTGGGTGTTCTTGGAGGACGGGCTGCGGCGGCCGGCCTCCAGGACGCGGTCGAGCTGTTCGTCCGGGATGGGGCGGTCGGCGTAGGCGCGGACGTTGCGGCGTGAGGTGATGGCGTCCCAGGTTTCCACGGGTGCCAGCCAAGCACGCCCCGTGGTGGTGCGGCTACCGGTGGCAGGGGTCGGCGATGCGGCGGGTGCGCCACAGCCACCAGATGTCCCGGCCGAATGACCAGGTGAGCATGGCGAGTGCGATGACGACTGCGGCGGCGCCGTAGGCGTCGGGCAGGACGCGGGCGGCGGCCGCGGTGAGGACGACGCCCTGGACGGCGGCGACGGCCTTGCTGGCGAAGCTGGGGCGCAGTGGCTTGCGCAGCCAGGGGAACAGCCAACTGGCGGCCACGAACACGTAGCGCATGATGCCGATGACCAGCACCCACGCGCCCAGTGACCAGGCGACGTAGATGCTGAGCATGAGGATGAGGAAGGCGTCGACCTCCATGTCGAACCGGGCGCCGAAGGGCGTGATGAGGCCGGTGCGGCGGGCGACGTGGCCGTCGACGGCGTCGAGGACGAGCGCGACGGCCGCGAGGGCGGTGATGGCGGCGGTGGGCACGGGTTGCACGGTGCTCTGCACGACGAGTGCGGTGACGCCGCCGACCAGGACCATTCTGGCGAGCGTGACCCGGTCGGCCGGGGTGAGCGAGGCGGCGCCGGACTTCAGGAGTGCGGTGGCGAGCAGGCCGAAGGCGACGATGTCGTAGGCGACCCCGGTGACCCAGCCCACAGTGGGCATGCCGATGGTGACCGACAGCACCAGGATGAGCGCGAGCAGTGCACAGCCGCCCGTGGTCAACTCAAGGGGCACCGTGGTGCCCGGTCGGTTGGTGGTGATCACCGATCCTCCCGTTGGCGGCTGGCTGGGTGATGGTCGTGCTCGCTCGCCGCAGGAGGTACGGATGGCACACGCGTTCTGGATTTGTTCTCCCGGTCACGGCGAGATCCGGGAGGTGGAGTTGCCGGAGCCCGGACCGGACGACGTGGTGGTCCGGACGCTGCACACGGGCGTGAGCAGGGGAACCGAGACGTTGGTGTTCCGCGGTGGAGTGCCGGCGAGTCAGCACGAACTGATGCGGGCGCCGTTCCAGGAGGGAAACTTTCCGTGTCCGGTCAAGTACGGCTATCTGAACGTGGGCGTGGTCGAGCGGGGGCCGGCCGGTTTTGTTGGCCGAACGGTGTTCTGTCTCTATCCACACCAGACGCGCTATGTGGTGCCCGTGTCGGCGGTGACGCCGGTGCCGGACGGGGTGCCGGCGGGGCGGGCGGTGCTGGCGGGCACCGTGGAGACGGCGGTCAACGCGGTGTGGGACGCGGCGCCGCTGGTGGGGGACCGGATCGCGGTGGTGGGCGCCGGGATGGTGGGTTCGTGTGTCGCGGGAGTGCTGGCTGGGTTTCCCGGTGCGCGGGTGGAGTTGGTGGACGTCGATCCCGGCCGGGCGGTGGTGGCGGAGGCCTTCGGGGTGGGCTTCGCGTCGCCGGAGCGGGCGGCCGGCGGATGTGACCTGGTGGTGCACGCGAGCGCGACGGACGCGGGGTTGGCGCGGTCGCTGGAGTTGCTGGCCCCCGGGGGTCAGGTGGTGGAGTTGAGCTGGTACGGGGACCGGCCGGTGAGCGTGCCGCTGGGGGAGTTCTTCCATTCGCGCCGGTTGGTGGTGCGCGGCAGCCAGGTGGGGACGGTGGGACGGGCGCGGCGGACGTTCGCCGATCGGTTGGCGCTGGCGCTGGAGTTGCTGGCGAATCCGGCGTTCGACGTGCTGGTCACCGGGGAGAGTGAGTTCGCGGAGTTGCCCGACGTGTTGGCCCGGTTGGCCGGGGGCGAACTTTCCGCGCTCTGTCACCGTATCAACTACGGCGGACGAACCGAGCCGGGAGGATGATCCGTTGTTCAGCGTGACCGTCCGGGACCATCTGATGGTCGCCCACAGCTTCCGCGGCGAGGTGTTCGGGCCGGCGCAGCGGCTGCACGGCGCGACGTTCGTGGTGGACGCGACGTTCCGCAGGACCGAGTTGGACGCGGACAACATCGTCGTGGACATCGGCTTGGCCACGAGTGAACTGGGCGCGGTGGTGGGCGAGCTGAACTACCGCAACCTGGACGACGAGCCGGCCTTCGCCGGGGTGAACACGTCCACCGAGTTCCTGGCGAAGGTGATCGCGGACCGGCTGGCGGACCGGGTGCGGTCGGGCCGGCTGGGGGAGGCCGCGCGGGGTCTGGCGGGGATCACGGTGACGCTGCACGAGTCGCATGTGGCGTGGGCCAGTTACGAGCGTTCGCTGTGAGGACGGCGGTCCGCTCGGTGCACGTGGTGGT
>DATEPR010000527.1:0-7132 GCA_035273045.1 Pseudonocardiaceae bacterium
GCTCGATCTCGCCACGCAGCCGCGGCGGCACCGGCACCGGCCGCGGCGCCGGCAGCACCGTGGACGGCGTGCGCAGCAGGTCGCCGATCCGGTGCAGGCCGACCCTGGCCTGCTGGTAGCCGTCGAACACCTGGGACAGCTGCTGGACGGGCGCGAAGAACTGGCCGAGGTAGAGCAGGAACGCCACCAGCACACCGGACGTGAGCTGGCCGTGCGCCACCCAGGTCGCACCGACGCCCAGCACGACCGCCTGCGCGGTCTCGGACAGGAACGTGACGCCCGGGAAGTAGGTCGCGATGTACCGCTGGGCGCGCAGCCGCGACCGGCGGTAGTCGTCCGACAACTGTCCGAAGTGGTCGGCGGCCAACTGTTCGCGGGTGTGCGCCTGCGCCACCCGCAGGCCGGACACGTTCTCCTGGAGGTCCGCGTTGACCGCGCTGATCCGCTCCCGCGCCTCGGCGTAGGCGGCCGACGCCAGCCGGCGGAACACGACCGTCGCGACGATCACGACGGGCAGCGCGGCCAGCGCGGTGAGCGCCAGCGGGAGATCGATGACCACCATGGCCACCGCCATGCCCAGCACCGTGAGCACGCTGACCACCGTGGTGACCAGGCCGGTCTGCAGGAACGTGGACAGGGCGTCCACGTCGGTGGTCATCCGGGTCATGATCCGGCCGCCGAGCTCGCGTTCGTAGTAGTCCAGCCCCAGCCGTTGCAGGTGGGCGTAGCTGCGCACGCGCAGCAGGTACAGCACGGACTCGCCGGCCCTGGTGGCCACCACCGTCTGGCCGGCCAGCACCAGCCAGTCCACCGCGACCACGGCCAGCGCCAGCCACGACACCAGCCACACCACGCCGATGTGGTGCGCGGACACGCCGTGGTCGACGCCGTCGCGGATCAGGATCGGCAGCGCCACCGTGGCCAGCGCGTCCACCGCCACCAGGACCAGTGCCAGCAGCAGCTTCCAGCGCACCGGCCGGACCAGGCCGGCCAGCCGGAACCGCGGGTCGGGGGCGGTGACGTCGACGCCGGGCAGGTTCGGCTCGTCGTCGGCCGGCGGCAGCCGGTCCACCGCGGCGATCAGTTCCGGCGTGGCGGGCAGGCCGCCGAACGCGCCGACGGCGTCCGCGGCCGACGGCCGGTCGTGGACGACGCGCCGCTCGCCCGCCGGTTCCGGCCACAGGGACGGCGTCACGCCGGTGGGGTCCGGTTGCTCGGGCGCGGCACCGGCGACGTCGTCGATGCTGTCGCCCGGCCCGGCCAGCAGTGAGCGGAACAGTTCGGAGCGGGCCAGTAACTCGTCCTCGGTGCCGACGTCGACCAGGTGGCCGCGGTCCAGCACGGCGATCCGGTCCGCCAGGGACAGCGTGGAGCGGCGGTGGGCGATGAGCAGGGTGGTCCGGCTGGCCGTGACCGAGCGCAGCGTGTCCTGGATGGCCGCCTCGGTCGCGGTGTCCACGGCCGAGGTGGCGTCGTCCAGCACGAGCACCCTCGGGTCGGACAGCAGCGCGCGGGCCAGCGCGATGCGCTGCCGCTGGCCGCCGGACAGGGTGAGGCCGCGTTCGCCGACCAGCGTGTCGTAGCCGTCCGGCAGGGCGGTGACGAACTCGTGCGCCTCGGCGGCCACGGCGGCGGCCCTGACCTCGTCGTCGGTGGCGTCCGGCCGGCCGTAGGCGATCTTGTCCCGGATCGACGAGGAGAACAGGAACGCCTCCTCGAACACCACGCCGACCGTGCGGCGCAGCGACGCCATCCGCACGGTCCGGATGTCCAGCGGCGCGTCCGGTGGCCCGACCCGCACCGCACCGGACTGCACGTCGTAGAACCGGGGCAGCAGCAGTGACACGGTCGACTTGCCCGATCCGGACGTGCCGATCACGGCCAGCGTCTGGCCCGGTTCGACCCGCAGCGACACGCCGTCCAGCACCGGTTCGCTGCGCGTGTAGCCGAAGCGGACGCCGTCCAGTTCCACCGCGACCGGGCCGTCCGGGACGTCCACCGCGTCCGGCGCGTCCACGATCTCCGGCTGCGAGTCGATCAGCTCGTACACCCGCTCCGCCGCCGCCCTGGTCATCTGGCCGACGATGACCAGGGCGGACAGCAGCCGGGCCGGACCGGCCAGCGTGGCGACATAACTGGCGAACGCCAGGAACGTGCCGATGCTGATGTCGCCGCGCAACGCCAGCCAGCCGCCCAGGGCGAGCACGGCGACCTGACCCAGCGGCGGCAGCGCGGACATGGTGGCGTTGGGCCTGGACTGGAGCCGGGCGGCGCGCAGCCGTTCCGCGAACAGCCGCCGGGCGGTGCCCTCCAGCCGGCCGATCTCCCGGTCTTCCTGGCCGAAGCCCTTCACCACCCGCACGCCGGTGACGGTCTCCTCGACGCGCTGGGCGATGTCGGCCGCCCGCTGCTGCGCCGACCAGGTGGCCGGGAACAGCCGGCGCCGGGACCGCGCCGCGACGAACCCGAGCAGCGGCACCACGACCAGCGCGATCACGGTGAGCAGCGGCGACAGCCACAGCATCGCCACGATCGACACCACGACCAGGACGAGCACGCCCAGGGACAGCGGCACCACCGACAGCAGGCCCATGACCAGTTGCAGGTCGGTGTTGGCGCGCGACACCACCTGGCCGGTGCGCAGCGCGTCCTGCTTGCCGCCGTCCAGCCGGGACACCGAGGCGAACACCGACGTGCGCAGGTGGTGCTGCACGTCCAGGGCCAGCCGGCCGGCCAGGTAGCGGCGCACGAACGCGGCGCCGAACCGGATCGCGGCCAGCCCGATGAGGCTGCCGATCAGCCAGCCCAGCCGGTCGGTCCGCCCGGCGACCGCGTCGTTCACCCCGAGCCGGGTGAACAGCGGGCCGACCGCCTCCAGGCCGGTGCCCAGGGCCGAGCTGAGCACCACGATGACGACGAGGCCGGGGTACCGCCAACACGCCGCGAGCAGACGCCTGATCCAACCGGTCGGGGGTGCGGGTTCGGCCACCCGTCCAGCCTATGCCGGGCCACCGTCGGAACTGACCGTCCTCGTGCGCGTCCGTGCTCAGGTGATGTCGCGCTGCCGGTTGATGAGCATTCCGGTGAGGAAGAACACCAGCGTCCAGGCCAGGAAGATCAGCGCGCTGGCCCACCAGGTGAACGCGCCCAGCGCGCCGGCGGAGACCCGGATCACGTTGTGCAGCGCGTCGATCGCGTCCTGCGGCAGCAGGCCGAGATTCGGCGAGTGCAGGTGGTCGATGATGACCTGCGCGGCCGTCGACCCGGTCAGCCCGTCCGCCGAGCCGTTGGGCAGCGAACCGGCGACGTGGTTGTGCAGGAACAGGTCGACGATCGGTTCGGCGATCACCGCGTAGATGATGAGCGTCACGATCGACCCGGTGGTCGACCCGAGCAGTGCGCCGACGCCCAGCCCGAGCATCGTCCACAGCACACTGGACAGCACACCGGCCAGCGCGATCAGCAGGAAGCCGGCCGCGTCCGGCAGGTAGTTGCCGTGCGAGCCGGCCAGCGTGCCCAGCATGGCGAACCCGGCGATGGCCACGCCGTAGCCGATGCCCCACACCAGGTACGTCGCGGCCTTAGCGGACAGCAGCGCGGACCGGCTGGACGCGGTGAGGAAGCTGGTCGTGATGGTGCGCCGGTGCAGTTCGCTGGACACGCCGAGCGCGCCGAACAGCATCGGGAAGATCGTGCTGATGTTGATCGCCCTGCTCAGCGCGATCACGCTCCACGGCGCGTCCTGGAAGGTCAGTTGGGCGCGCTGGAAGTTGGGGTCGTCGCGGACCGCCTCGGCGATCTGGGTGGTCAGCAGCGACGCCACGAACGACCAGCCGAACGCCAGCACGACGGCCGGGATCAGCAGCGCCCACCACAGTTTCGTGGTGAGGATCTTGCGGAACTCCGCGGTGATCAGCGCGCCCATCAGCGGTCGCCCCCCTGCTCGTTCCGGTCCTGCGGTCGGTAGTCCTGCGGTGGCGCGTAGGGGTTCGGCGGTTGCTGGTAGGGCTGGTACGGCGGTTGCGGGTACTGCTGCTGGGGCGGTTGCTGGTACGGGGGCTGGTAGGGCTGTTGGTAGGGCGGCTGCGGCGGGTACGGCGGTTGCTGCTGGTACGGCTGGGGCGGGTAGCCGGACTGGTGGGGACCGCCGAACGGGGCGCCGTTGGTCAGGCTGAAGTACAGCTGCTCCAGGTTGACCCGCTCCTCCTCGATCCCGTACACCGAGACCCCGGCTTTCAGTGCGACGTCCGCGACCTGTTTGGCCGTCACGCCGCCGACCGCGATGCGCCCGTCCTGCATCGCCTCCACGTTGTAGATCTCCTCGTCCCGCAACGCCTTCGTCAGCGCGGCCGGGTCCGACGGCTGGACCAGCACCCTGGACTGCTGGGAGCGCCGCAGGTGCTCCAGCGGGCCGTTGTACATGGTCTGGCCGCGGCTGATGATGATGACCTGGTCGACCGTCTGCTCGACCTCGGCCAGGATGTGGCTGGAGATCAGCACGGTCCGGCCGGACCTGGCGTACGCCTGGAGGAACGACCGCAGCCAGGCGATGCCCTCCGGGTCCAGGCCGTTGGCCGGCTCGTCCAGCATCAGGATCTGCGGGTCGCCGAGCAGTGCGGTGGCCAGCGCGAGACGCTGCTTCATGCCCAGGGAGAAGCCGCCGGCGCCGCGCCCGGCGGCCGGACCGAGACCGACGAGTTGCAGCACCTGGTCGGCCCGCGCGTCAGGCATGCCGATGGCCGCCGCGTAGACCCGCAGGTGGTCGCGTGCGGTCCGCTTGGGGTGGAAGCCCTGTGCCTCCAGCACCGCGCCGACCACCCTGGCCGGATGGCCGAGTTGCCCGAACGGGACGCCGTTGATCATCGCCGTGCCGGCCGTCGGGTTCACCAGGCCCAGCGCCATGCGCAGGGTGGTGGTCTTGCCGGCGCCGTTGGGGCCGAGGAAGCCGGTGACCGAGCCCGGCTCCACGGTGAAGCTGAGGTTCTGCACCGCCGTCACCGGGCCGAACTGCTTGGTCAGGCCCTGCACCGTGATCCGGCCGCTGCCGTCGTGCACGTGCGTCCTCCCCGTCCTCGCCTGGGCTGTGGCGGCCATCCTGCCCTACCGGCCCAGGGCATGTGGCCCGGACGTGAAGTTCCGGGTCCGGACGACGGAAGGCGACCGGCCGGTCACCCGGCGGCGGTGGCGGAGCGGCTTCCTCTGCGGCGGAACGGCCGGCGCGGTGCCGGCAGGCTGTCCTCGATCAGGTGCCGGTAGGCCATCGTCCACACCCGACACGGCCACCGGCGCCCGCGCAGCCGGACCGGGCACGCGCGGCAGCGGCCGTCCGCGCAGGGCTGGTGCACGGTGAGCAGCAGCCGCCAGCCGTCGGTCAGCCGGTGCAGTTCGGTGCGGGCCAAGGGAAGCAGCTCGTCCGCGGCGCCGTGCCGGGCCAGTTCGTCCAGGGTGGCCAGCCGGCGCAGCACCGCGGCGCGCAGCTTCTCGTCCACTGGCTTCCGGCCGGCCATCGGGATCAGCCCGTCGCCCTCGTGGCGGCCCGGTCGAGTGCGCTGCCGAGCAGCCGGGTCTGCTCGGCGGACAGCACCGCCGCCTGGCCGGGCGGCGCCACCACGACGACCCGATCCCGTTGCACCACCACGTTCATCGCGCGACACCGGCCGAACGGGTCGACGCATTCCACCCACCAGTGCGAGTCGGCCTCGGTCGGTCCGGCCGGCTGGAGCGGGCGACGCCCGACCTCTCGACCGGGCCCTGTCTCCGGATCTGCCACCCTGGCTGTATCGGCCGGGGCGGGCGGCGCCTGAGCCGGCAGGCCTGATTTCACCGTGATTTTCACCCGTTCGCGCGGGCATTCGCCGGCTGGCAGGACATTCCGGCTACAAAGGCGCATCGGTCCCCCGGGTGCCTGGCGCGGCCACGTCGCGGTGCGCCTAAGCTGGTACTCGGCGACCCGCTCCCAGCGACCCCCAGGCTGGTTGAGCGGGTCGCCCCTTGTTCCGGACCACCCCGGAGTGTCTCACTTGACGAAACTCTTAGTATGAGAGTCAAGTCGAAGGGGGGCTCCTCATGCGCGTACTGATCACCACATCACCCGGAATCGGCCATCTCTTCCCGACCGTCCCCACCGCGTGGGCGCTGCGCGCCGCGGGCCACGACGTCGTCGTCGCCACCAGCGGGCACCACGAACTGGCGGCCCACGCCGGCCTGCCCGTGGTGGACGCCGCGCCCGGCACCGACTTCGCCGCCATCTTCCGGAACTTCTCCGCCACCAACGATGCCCCGAGCGACGGCGACTCGACCCGGTCGGCCGGCGGCGTGGACTTCGTGGCCCGGCTGTTCGCCACGGTGAGCCGCGAGTTCACCGACCACACCGTGGCACTCGCCCGGCACTGGCACCCGGACCTGGTGCTCTACACGCCCATGCAGGCGGTCGGGCCGCTGGTCGCCCAGGTCGCCGGCGTGCCAGCGGTGCTGCACACCATCGGCATCGGCCAGAGCGCGTGGCTGTCGACCGTGCTGGCCGAGCGGTTCACCGAGGAATACGAACGGTTCGGCGTGCCACCGGTGGCGCCCGGGGCGGTGCTGGACGTCAGCCCGCCCAGCCTGGCCGCCGACGCCGCCGGGACGTGGCCGATGCGGTACGTGCCGTACAACGGCGGTGCCGTGCTGCCGCCATGGCTGCTGGAGCCCCGGTACCGGCCGCTGGTCACGGTGACGCTCGGCTCGGTGCTGCCGCTGATGGCCGGGGTCGGTGCGCTGCGGCCGTTCGTCGCCGCGGCCGGATCGATGCCGGCCGACTTCGTGGTGACGCTGGGCGGTGCGGACCCGGCGGATTTCGGTCAACCGCCGGAGAACGTGCGGCTCGTCGACTGGGTGCCGCTGTCGTCGCTGCTCGCGGTCAGCTCGGCGGTGGTGCACCACGGTGGCGCGGGCACGACGCTGACCGCGCTGGCCGCCGGACTGCCGCAGGTGGTGTCGCCGCAGGGCGCGGACCAGTTCCGGAACGCGACGGCCGTCGCGAAGGCCGGCGCCGGTGTGGTGGCACGGCCGGAGGAGTTGACCGCCGACCGGCTGGCCGCCCTGCTGGCGGACGGTTCGGTCCGGGCCGCGGCGCGGTCGGTGGCGGCGGAGA
>DATEPR010000528.1:0-8899 GCA_035273045.1 Pseudonocardiaceae bacterium
ACCCAGGACACTGGTGCGGCTGCTGCGCGACCACCACACCCTCGACCTGTCCCCGGCACCGGCACCCGTGCCGGCCGGCCGGCTCACCGTCGCCGACGTCGCCGTCCTGATCCCGGCGCACAACGAGGAAGTCGTCATCACCGACAGCCTCGCCGCGATCATCGACCTGGTGCCCAGACAGAACGTGCACGTCGTCTCCGACGGCTCCACCGACGACACGGTCGCCCTGGCCGCCGCCATGGGCGTGCACGTGATGGCCACCCCGACCAATCTCGGCAAGGCGGGCGCGCTGGAGGCGGCCATCGCCGAGTTCCGCCTCGTCGAACGGTTCGCCGTGGTGATGCTGCTGGACGCCGACACCCGCGTCCAACCCGGCTACTTCACCGCCGCGCTGCCGCTGTTCGACGACCCGGAGGTGGTGGCCGTCGCCGGCTGCGTGCGCACCGCGCGGGACCGGCGCCTGTCGCTGGTCGGCAACCTGCTGATCGGGCACCGCACCCGGATCTACGCGCTGGGCCAGCGCGTCCTGAAGTTCGGCCAGACCTGGGCCAGGGTCAACGCCACCCACATCGTCCCCGGTTTCGCCAGCCTGTACCGGACGGAGGTCCTGCCCAAGATCGACATGAACCCGCCCGGCCTGGTCATCGAGGACTTCAACATGACCTTCGAGGTGTACCGGCACCGGCTGGGCAAGGTCGGCTTCAACCTGGACGCCGTCGCCGTCACCCAGGACCCGGACACGCTGCGCGACTACGTCCGGCAGACCCGCCGCTGGTCGCTCGGCCTGTGGCAGACCGTCCGCCGGCACCCGCCCCGGGCCAGCCTGTTCACCGCCATGGTCACCCTGCTGCTCCTCGAACTGCTCACCAGCAGCCTCATGTTCCTGCTGCTGCCCCTGCTGTTCCTGGTCCTGCTGTTGCCCGACGCGCTGCCCGGCACACTCGGCCTGCCCGTGTTCGGCCCCCTGCACACGGTGGTCGCCGCGCACGTGAACACGCCGACGCTGGTGTTCGGCATTCTGGTGCCCGACCTGCTGATGACCGTGCTCGTGGCGCTGCTGGAACGGCGGCCGAAACTGCTGCTGGGCGCGCCGTTCTTCGTGTTCCTGCGGGTGCTGGACGCGGCGACCGCGCTGCTCACGCTGCCGCTGGCCTGGGTCACCCGGTCCGACGGCCGGTGGCGCAGCCCGACCCGGCGGGCCATGACCGCCGATGCTCCCGACGCCCTGCCGGTGGAGGCGCCGATGGAGGACGTGGGAGTGGGCTGAACCATGTCACCGCGGAATCTCGTGCGTTTGGCTGAGGACAACGTTGCCGGCACCCAGCACAGTGGACGGATGCCGATTCGCCGCCTGCTCCTGGTCGACGACCACCAGATGCTCACCGAGGCGCTCAGCGACCGCCTGGCCGCCGTCGACGACATCTGGGTGGCCGGCCGGTGCGGCAGCAGCGATCCCGCGCTGCTGGACGTCGCGCGACGGGTGCGGCCGGACGTGATCACCATCGAGGTGATGCAGTTGGGTTCCGCCGTCGGTGACGTGCTCGGCGGCCTGCTCACCACCTGCCCCGGCGCCCGGGTGGTCGTGCTGTCGGCGGAACGCGACGCCGACAACGCCGTGCTGGCCGCACGCGCCGGCGCCGCCGCGTGGGTGCCCAAGGACAGCAGCGCGGACGAACTGGTCGCCGTGCTGCGCGGAGTCTGCGCCGGCGACGCCTGGTACCCGCCCGACCTGCTCGGCCCGGTGCTGCGCGCGCTGCGCTCCGACATCCGGCGGGCCGAGGACCGCACCGGGCCGCTGGACGTGCTGAGCCGGCGCGAACGCGACGTGCTCACCGGGATGCTGGCCGGCTCGACGGCCAGGCAGATCGCCGACGAACTGACGATCTCCGTGGACACCGTACGCACCCACACCAAGAGCATCCTCGGCAAGTTGGGTGTCCACAGCAGACTCGAAGCCGTGCGGGTGGCGCGTGCGGCCGGCCTGCGGCCGGAGGTGGGCGGCGGTGCCTGAGCGGCCCGTGCGGGTGGGCACGGTGATCACCCGGTTCGCCGGTGGCGCGGGGCAGCTCGCGCTGCGCGGCATCCTCGCCATGGACCGCGAGGCGTTTCCGGCCACCGTGGTCACGGGGGATCCGGGCCGGCTCGCCACGCTCGCCCGCGACGCCGGCGTCGAGGTGATCGTGGTGCCGGAACTGCGGGCGCCGATCGCGCCCCGCGACGACGTGCTCGCGCTGCGCCGGCTGATCCGGCTGTTGCGGCAGTACCGGTTCGACGTCGTCCACACCCACTGCGCCAAGGCGGGCACGCTCGGCCGCATCGCCGCCCGCCGCGCGGCCACCCCGTGGGTGGTGCACACCTACCACGGTTTCCCGTTCCACCGGTTCCAGTCCATGGCCAGACGGCACGCCTACGTGACCGTGGAACGGCGGCTGGGCCGGTTGACCGACCGCGCGCTGTGTGTCGGCACCGCCGTCGCCGCCGAGGCGGCCCGCCGGCGGCTCGTCGCACCCGACCGCATCCGCACCATCGGCGTCGTCGTCGACCACGACGGACCGACCAGGGACAGCGAGTCGATCCGCGCCGCCCGCGGGGAACTCGGCCTGCCACGCGACGCCGTCGTGGTGGGCACGGTCGGCCGGCTGACCTACCAGAAGGCGCCGGAACACTTCGTCGCCGCGCTGGCCCGGCTGCGCCGCCCGGACGTGGTCGGGGTGTGGATCGGCGACGGCGAACTCGCCGACCGGACCGCCGCGCTGGCCAGGTCCACACCGGGGGTGCGGATGGTGTTCGCGGGCGAACGGACCGACGTGCCCGCCCTGCTGCCCGCGTTCGACGTGTTCGCCATGGCCAGCCGGTACGAGGGCCTGCCGACGGCGGTGGTGGAGGCCATGGTCGCCGGAGTGCCCGTGGTGGCGACCGCGGTCAACGCCGTCACCGACGTTGTGGAACCGGGCAGGACCGGATTGCTTGTCCCGCCGGGCCACCCGGCTCTGCTCGGCGACGCGATCGGCTACCTCCTGGACCGTCCGGACCGGGCGGCGGCCTTCGCCGCCACCGCCCGGGCGCGCCTGGGCGACCGGTTCACCAGCGCGACGTTGCGTGACGCCCTGGCCCGCGCGTACCGCGACGACCAGTCGATCTGCACCACCGGCCATACCCTGGCGTTACTCCCGGAGCGCTAGTCCGTCCATTGTGGAGCCCGCCGTGGATTACCCGTCGGTAATAGGGGTAACGGCTCGCCCTCCGTGACGATGAAACTGAAAAGAGATTGTGTTCAAACGGTCCCGCCGGAGGATGGCCGATGCGCAAGGGGATCTCCCGACCGGGTGGGCTGGACCAACCGGTCACTGATCCACGAGATGCCGTCACGGTGCGTGGTCTCCTGCACGACGTGGAGCACGGGCTGGCCACGCTGGCGTCGCTGATCGACGTGGTGCGCGGCGACTCCGAGCTGTCCGACGAATCGGACCTCCAGTTGCGTCGGGCGGAACGCGAACTGGCCATGCTGTTCGCGGTGATCTCGCACTGGCTGAACGGGCAGGAGGGCGCGGACGGCTCGGGCGAGGTGGACGTGCGGGCGCTGGCCCGCGAGGTCGCGCAACTGGCCGAGGTGGAACACGGCGTCACCGTCGAACTGGTGCCCGGACCGGACGTGCTGGTCCCGGTCAGCGCCGAAGTGGTGTGGCGGGTCATCACCAACGTGGTGGACAACGCGGCCCGCGCCGCCGGACCCGGCGGCCGGGTCGAGGTCTCCGTCGGCCGCGACACCGAGGTCGTCGTCGAGGTGCGCGACACCGGGCCGGGTTTCGACGGCGTGCCGGACGGCACCACCGGGCTACGGGTCGTCACGTCGCTGCTGGACTCGGTCGGCGGGCGGTTCGAGGTACTGACCGGCACGACCGACGGAACGACGGTGCGGGCCGTCTTCCCGCCCCGCCAGCGGGACGGGAACGGGTGAGCGGGGAGTCAATGGCTTTGATCGGGGACCGGGCACCGGACGTGGTGCTCGCGGATGACCACGTCGTGTTCGTGGACGCCATGGCGACGGCCCTGGCGCGGCACGGTTTCACCATCCGGGCGGTCGCGTTCAGCGCCGCCCAGTTGGTCAGCGTGGTGCGCAGCGTCCGGCCGTCCGTCTGCCTGATGGACCGGCACTTCACCGACGGCGACGGCGTCGAGGTGGTCAGCCGGCTGCGCAGCGCCAGCCCGGCCACCAAGGTGGTGCTGCTGTCCGCCGACCGCGACCCGGACGGCGTGGCCCGCGCGTTCGCCGCCGGCGCCGCCGCCTACCTGCACAAGAGCCGCACCCTGGCCGCGCTGACCAGCGCGATCGGCCGCATCCTGCGCGACGAGGTGGTCACCGACCTGCCCGTGGTCGCGCCCCGCCCCGCCTCCTGGGCGGACGCGCGGCGGCTGGCCGAACACCTCACCGAACGCGAGTGGGACTGCCTGGCGCTGCTGGTGGACGGCCTGGACACGGCGGCCATGGCCGCCCGGCTGGGCGTGTCCAGGGCCACCGTGCGCACCCACGTGCAGGCGCTGCTCACCAAACTGGGCGTGCACTCCCGGCTGGAGGCGGCGTCGTTCGCGGTCCGTCACCGGCTGCTCGACGGCGGGTTCGACCGGGCCGCCAGGGCGATCTGACGCCGCCGGGGCCGGACGAAGTACAGCGCGACCACCACCAGCGCCCCACCGGCCAACAACGCGGCGGTCAGCGACAGCGACACCCCGCCACCGGCCGCCGCCACCGGTGGTGCCGGCGCGATCCGGTAGCCGTCCGTGGTGAGCGTGCCCACGCGCGTCACGGCCAGCCCGAAACTCACCGCGCTGCCGCCCGCCGGCAACGGCGGCGTCCGCCAGGTCGCCCGCTTCCAGGTGTGCGACGGCGCGAAGAACGGGCTCGACGTCCAGTACACCCAGCGACCCGACGATTCCCGGTAGTACACCGAGAACTGCGGGGCGACCGTGCCGTGGTACCAGGCGGTCAACCGGTAGGCCGCGCCGGCCACGGCCGTCGGCGCGCACTCGCCCAGATCGAACCGCTGCAACAGCTTGGCGTCCCCGGACCGGTGCCCGGTCATGGTCAGTTGTTCGGCCCACGTCCCGCCGTGCCCGCCGCGCACATGGCGCCACACGACCTTGTTGTCGCCGTAGCCGGCTTCCGACCAGCAGCGCGGCACGGTACGCGCCGGAGGCGCCGGCCCGGTGTCCGACTGGCTCGCGTCGTAGGCGCCCACGGTCTCCAGGGAGCCGTTCACCACGCCGTGCGACGCCACCGCCGCCGACCGGACGACTGGCGCCACTTTCCCGCCGATCACCTGGCCGACGGTCCGCACCTGGGTGCCCCGCGCGGTGCGGTGCGCCAGCCAGCCGGCGAACGCGCGCAACGTGCTCGTGCGCACCGACAGCGGCCCGCACACGGACGTGGCGCAGACGTGGTGGAACACCAACGGCACCCAGCCACCGGTGCGCTCGGCCACGGTGACGACGTGCTTGAGGTCGGCCAGTGTCCACGACGTGTCGACCTGCGGCGGTGTCGGCACCGCGTACCGGTCGCGCGGCCGCAACGGGTCGGCGGCGGCGCAGTCGGCGCAGCCGGGGGAGCGCAGCCCGCCGTCCAGCCGGGCGCTGTCATAGCCGCAGTCGCGGACGACGGCGTGCAGCGCGGCGTTGGCCGAGCCGTCCGGGTAGGCGAACGACCTGACGCGGAAACCCCAGCCGGTGAGGGTCTGGCGGGACTGGCAGACCTGGCGGCGGGCCTCGGCCAGGGAGACCTGGGTGAGGTCGAGGTGCGAGACGGTGTGCCCGCCGATCTCGTTGCCCAGCGCGGCGAGGTGGTGGACCTGGTCGAGCGTGAGGTAGCCGGGGGAGCCGACGGCGCCGGTGATGACGTAGTACGTCGCCGGCATCCGGTGCGCGGCCAGGATGCCCGTCGCCAGCACCTGATCGGCGTCGCCGTCGTCGAACGTGAGGCTCACCACGGTCCGGTGCTGCGCCGCGGCCGCCACCCCGGGCACCCCGACGCCCAGCGCGGCGACGAACAGCACCACCAGCAGGGCACGCAACCCCATCCGCATCAGCCTCCCGCCCGAACGTAGGCCGATGTCCCGGCCCAACGCCCCGGCCATGCGGGGGAGCCGCCCTACCGCAGACAGCCGACGACCAGCCACTGTGGACGGTGCTGGTGCGGCGACGGACAAGACGGCGTTCTGGTGGTGCGCCGCCAGGGACTCGAACCCCGAACCCGCTGGCTGAGAGCCGACAGTTCGACGTGTCGGGTGGTGCCGAATGATGTCGCGGAGTGCCATCCTCACACGTCACGTCCGCTGTACCGTGTCAGATGGTGTCGCCAGCTGGCAGGACCGGTTCGCGCCGCACGGCCGACCGGTGCCTTCGGTGCGCGGCCATGCCTACCGGAGCGTTGATCCGGCCGTAGCCGGCGTAGCCGCCGATCCGCTGGACGATCTCGAAGAACACCCGGCCGCCGAGGATCGGCGTGCAGAAGTGCAGGAACTCGCCACCGTGCGGGTCGCGGTCGTAGAGGATCGAGAACTTGCGCAGGTCGGACAGCAGGGCGGGGTTCAGTGCGAGGCGTGCGTCGAGATCGTCGTAGTAGTTGTCGGTGATGGGCAGGATGGGCGCGCCGCGGTCGTGCAGCGTCGCCGCCGTCGCGATGGCGTCGTCGGTCGCGAAGGCGATGTGCTGCGGATCGAGGACGTCGGGTGCCCAGTCGCCGCGCCGCAGCAGCGCCGCACTCAGTTCGATCCGAACCGACCTGTCGGGTGATGCGACGGCGAGGTAGCGGATCAGCCCGAACGGTGCGGCGACCTCGTCGCGCGTGTCCGGCTGCAAGCCCAGGACGGACCGGTAGAACACGCCGGCCTCGTCGAAGCTGTCGTATGGCTGGGTCAGCGCGACGTGGTCGATGCCGGTGATCAGGGTGTCGGTTGCGTCCCGGCCGGTCGGTGCGAAGTCGGTCAGCCAGCTGTCCGCATCGCTGCCGGTGCGGCAGAAGAACAGGGCGGTACCGTCCGGTGCGGACACCGATCGCAGGTCGGCCTCGTCCGCCTGGTATTCCCGTGGCAGTACCGGTGCCAGCAGGTGCGCGGCACGGTCGGCAGACGTGACCGGGTCGGCGCTGTTGACCGCCAGCGCCGCGACACTCGCCGCGCCGTGGGCCAGGCCAGGGCTCTCGTTGACCAACACCCTGGCCTCGCCCTGCCGCCACAGTCGCACTGGCTTGGACCTGTGCTGCCCGACGTGGGCGAAGCCCAACGCGGCCAACGTGTCCGTGATCGACGAGTCGGGCACGGCCAGTTCGGTGAACGCATGTCCGGCCAGTCTGGGGGCGGGTCGCAGTTCCGGTGCCCGGCCTACCGATTCCTGCAGTGCCACCAGCGACCGCATCGCGTCGACGGCGGCACGGCGAGGATCGGCCTGCCGGAAGACGTCGTTGAACACCTCCAGCGACAGCGGTCCGGCGTACCCGGTGCCCAGCACGTAGCGGACGAAGGCGGTCAGGTCGAACGCGCCCTGCCCGGGGAACAGCCGGTGGTGGCGGCTCCACTGCAGCACGTCCATGTGCAGCCGAGGCGCGTCGGCCAGTTGCAGGAAGAAGATCTTGTCACCGGGAATGATCCGGATGCCGGCCGGGTCGCTGCCCTTGGAGAGCACGTGGAAGCTGTCCAGGCACACGCCCAGCGCATGATGGTCGGCGCGGCGCACGATCCGCCAGGAATGGTCGTAGGTGTCGACGAACCGGCCCCAGGCAAGTGCCTCGTACGCGATCCGTAGGCCCCGGTCGGCCGCCCGCTCGGCGAGGGCGTACAACTGCTCGGCGGCCAGGTCGTCGTCGTCCACCGCGTCCGGCGACACCGACGAACACACCAGCATCGTGTCCGCACCCAGTTGTGTCATGAGGTCGAACTTGCGGTCCGCGCGACGCAGGTTCGCCCGCAGGACGTCCGGCGGCACGGCCTCGAAGTCCCGGAACGGCTGGTACAGGTCGACCGACAGACCCAGGTCGGCACACAGCTTGCGCACCTCTGCCGGCGACAGCGCGGACTGGACGAGGTCGTTCTCGAAGATCTCGACGCCGTCGAAGCCGGCCGCCGCCGCTGCCGCGAGCTTGTCCTCCAGCGTGCCGGACAGGCACACCGTGGCGATCCCACGCCGCTCAGTCGACGACATCGGCGGTCCTCGGCGTGGTGGCCAGCGTGTCGAAATGCCGCAGCATCCGCTCCGCGTCCGGCGCATGTCCGGTGAACAGCCGGAACGCGTGCGCCGCCTGGAACACGGCCATCAGTCCGCCGGTCGACACGGCACAGCCGCACGCCCGCGCCGCCCGGACCAGTTCGGTGTCCAGTGGCCGGTACACCACGTCGGTCACCCACAGGTCGGGCCGCAGCAGATCCGCCGGCACCGGCAGGCCGGGATGGCTCCACATGCCGGTCGGTGTCGCGTTCACCAAACCGGTGGCCTCGGCGAGCCGGTCGGCCAGCGCGTTCATCGGATGGCTGGTGGCACGGCAGGACCCGTAGCCGTCGCGCAGCGCCCCGGCCAGCTCGCCCGCCCGCCGCTGGTCCCGGTCGAACACGTCGACCGTCGCGGCACCCATGGTCAACAGCGCGTGTGCGACGGCGGAGCCGGCGCCGCCGGCTCCGACGAGGACGACTCGGTCATACCGCCGCGCGCCCGGTCCCCGGCGCAGGCCCTCCGCGAACCCGGACGCGTCGGTGTTGTGTCCCAACGCCTTTCCGTCGGTGAACAACACCGTGTTCACCGCGCCCAGCATCTCGGCCTCGGGGGACAGGCCGTCGAGATGTTGGATGACCAGCTGCTTGCACGGATGCGTGATGTTCAGGCCCTGGTAGCCGACCGTGCTGGCCGCGTCCAGCAG
>DATEPR010000529.1:0-3600 GCA_035273045.1 Pseudonocardiaceae bacterium
CAGGGCGCCACGCCGGACGTGTCCTGGGCGCGGCGGGTCGCCCGGCTCGCCCCACCGCGGCGGCGGGCCGCGCTGCTCGGCCTGGTCCGCGAGCAGGTCGCCGCCGTGCTCGGCTACCCCGATCCCATGCTGGTCCGCGACGACCGGGGTCTGCTGCAGATCGGCCTCGACTCGCTGACCGCCGTCGAACTGCGCACCCGGCTGGGCGAGGCGACCGGCCTGCGGCTGCCCGCGACCCTGGTGTTCGACTACCCGACCGCGGCCGACATCGCCGCCTACCTCGCGACCACCCTGGTGCCCGGCGAGGACACCCCGGCCGGGCCGGACCTTGAGGAGCAGGACTTCCAGCGGGCACTGGCCACCGTTGGGTTCGCCCGGCTGAAACTGGCCGGCCTGGTGCGGTCGGTACTCGAACTGGCCGGCGAGCCCGGGGACGGCCAGGACGACGCCGAGTCCACGGGCTCCATCGACGACATGGACCTGGACAACCTGGTGCGGCTGGCCCTGCGGGACGACGACAACCCTGAGCGGAAGGCGAGTTGACGATGAGCACGTCCCCCGACCGGGTCGTCGAGGCGCTGCGCGCGGCGTTGAAGGAGAACGACCGCCTGCAACGTCGCCACCAGCAACTCGTCGCCGACCGGTCCGAACCGATCGCGATCATCGGCATGAGTTGCCGCTATCCGGGCGGGATCACCGGCCCGGACGACCTGTGGCGGGTCGTGACGTCCGGCACCGACGTCATCTCCGGCTTCCCGGCCGACCGCGGCTGGGAGCTGGGCTCGTTGTACGACCCCGATCCCGACCATCCCGGCACGACCTACACCCGCGCCGGCGGCTTCCTGGACGACGTGGCCGGTTTCGATCCGGCGTTCTTCGGGATCAGCCCGCGGGAGGCGCTGTCGATGTGCCCGCAGCAGCGGCTGCTGCTGGAGTCGTCGTGGGAGGCGGTCGAGCGGGCCAGGATCGACCCGAAGTCCCTGCGCGGCAGCCGGACCGGCGTGTTCGCCGGGCTCGTCTACCACGACTACGGCTCGTGGGTCACCGAGACGCCCGCCGACCTGGAAGGCTACGTGCACCTGGGCATCTCGGGCAGCGTGGCGTCCGGCCGCATCGCGTACACCATGGGCCTGGTGGGGCCCGCGGTGACGGTGGACACGGCGTGTTCGTCGTCGCTGGTGGCGCTGCACCTGGCGGCCGAGTCGCTGCGGCGCGGCGAGTGCACGCTGGCCCTGGCCGGCGGGGTGACCGTGATGGCCACGCCGATGATGCTCGTGGAGTTCGCCCGGCAGCGCGGATTGGCGGCCGACGGCCGGTGCAAGTCGTTCGCCGGGGCGGCGGACGGCACGTCGTTGAGCGAGGGCGTCGGCGTGCTGCTGGTGGAACGCCTGTCCGACGCCCGGCGCAACGGACATCCGGTGCTGGCCGTGCTGCGCGGCTCGGCGATGAATCAGGACGGCGCCAGCAGCGGCCTGACCGCGCCGAACGGACCGTCCCAGCAGCGCGTCATCCGCGCCGCCCTGGCCAACGCCGGACTGTCCACAGCGGACGTCGATGCGGTGGAGGCGCACGGCACCGGCACCCGGCTGGGCGACCCGATCGAGGCGCAGGCGCTGCTGGCCACCTACGGCCAGGACCGCACCGAGCCGCTGTGGCTGGGCTCGATCAAGTCCAATCTCGGCCACACCCAGTCCGCCGCCGGCGTGGCCGGTGTCATCAAGATGGTCATGGCCATGCGGCACGGCGTCCTGCCCAGGACGCTGCACGTGGATGAGCCGACGCCGAAGGTGGACTGGTCGGCGGGCGCGGTGTCGCTGCTGACCGAACAGCGGCCGTGGCCGGACGTGGACCGCCCGCGCCGGGCCGGAGTGTCGGGGTTCGGCATCTCCGGCACGAACGCCCACGTCATTCTGGAAGCGGTCGAACCGGAGGCGGTTGAGCCGGGATCGTCCGTGGGGGTGTTGCCGTGGGTGCTGTCCGCGGCCACGCCGGACGCGGTGCGGAACCAGGCCTCGCGCCTGGCCGCGGCGTTGGCGGACCGGCCCGAACTGACGCCGTCGGATGTCGGGTTCTCGCTGGCGACCACACGGTCGCGCTGGGAGCACCGGGCCGTCGTGGTCGGCGCCGACCGGGACGAACTGCTGGCCGGGCTGGCCGACGTCCGGCCACACCGCGTTCCTGGCGGCCAACTGGCCTTCCTGTTCACCGGCCAGGGCGCGCAGCGGCCCGGCATGGGCCGGGAGTTGTCCGCCGAGTTCGACGTGTTCGCCCGGGCCTTCGACGCCGCCTGCGCCGCACTGGGCATCGACGTCGTCGGCGTGGCCCCGGCCCTGGTGCACCAGACCGGTTTCGCGCAACCGGCGCTGTTCGCGCTGGAGGTGGCGCTGTTCCGGCTGTACGAGTCGTGGGGTGTCACGCCGGATCATCTCGTGGGCCACTCGGTCGGCGAGATCGCGGCCGCGCACGTGGCCGGGGTGCTGTCACTGGCCGACGCGGCGACGCTGGTGACGGCACGCGGCCGGTTGATGCAGGCCCTGCCGGCCGGCGGAGCGATGGTCGCGGTCCGCGCCACCGAGGCCGAGGTGACGCCGCTGCTCACCGGTGACACCGGCATCGCCGCCGTCAACGGGCCGGACTCCGTCGTCGTCTCCGGCGCCGAACCGGCCGTGCTGGCGATCGCGCGCCGGTTCGCCGAGCAGGGCCGCCAGACCAAGCGCCTCACGGTGAGCCACGCCTTCCACTCGCCGCTGATGGAGCCGATGCTGGCCGACTTCCGCGCGGTGGTCGCCGGGCTGTCGTTCGCGCCGCCGGACATCCCGATCGTGCCGACATCCGCCGGCGATCCGTCCACACCGGACTACTGGGTCGATCATGTGGTCAGTCCCGTGCGGTTCGCCGACGCCGTGACCACCGTCGTGGCGCGCGGCGTGACCACCTGCCTGGAACTCGGACCGGACGCCGTGCTGTCGGTGATGGGCCAGGAGTGCGCGCCGGACGTGGACTTCGTGCCCGCGCTGCGGGCCGACCGTCCCGAGGCGCACACCGCGGTCGCCGCGCTCGGCCGGCTCGACGACGTCGACTGGGCCGGCTTCTTCGGCGCCGCCCGCACGGTCGACCTGCCCACCTACCCGTTCCAGCACGAGCGGTACTGGCTGGAGGGTGCGCGGCCGAGGACCGACCAGTGGCGCTACGAGATCACCTGGACCCGGCTGCCCGACCAGGCCGCCACCGTGCTGGGCACGTGGCTGACGCTGGTCTCCGGGATCGGTGACCCGTGGACCGCTGCCGTGTTGCGCGCGCTGGGCGAGCACGCCGTGCCGGTCGAGCTCGACGCGGGCATGGACCGGGCGGCCGTCGCCGACGCGGTGCACACCGCGCTGGCCGGCGGCACGCCGACCTCGATCGTGTCGCTGCTCGCCGCCGACCAGACCCCGCACCCGGACCATCCTGCCGTGCCGGCCGGTCTCGCGCTCACCCTGCACGCCATCCAGGCACTGTCCGATATAGACGCTCCACTGTGGCTGGTCACGAACGGCAGCGTCGCACTGGGCGAACCGGTGGAACCCGGCCAGGCGCAGGTGTGGGGCCTGGCCCAGGTGG